>JANNAY010001463.1:0-2009 GCA_031384945.1 Deltaproteobacteria bacterium | reverse complement strand
TCTGGTTCATGCCCCTCGGCGCCTCGGTGAGCGTTGTGCCTCTCGACGACCGCGAGCTGCCCTTCTTGTTCAAGGGTCGCAGCTCTGACTTTCAAGACGTCAGCGTCAACGGCGCCGTTGTCTGGCGCGTGAAGTCGCCCGAAGAGCTGGCCCGTCGCGTCGACTTCTCTGTCGACACCGAGAGCGGCAGCTACCAGAAAGAGCCCCTCGACCGCATCGCCGCCGCCATCGGCCAGGCGGCGCAGCAGCTGGCGTCTGAGTTTCTCAACAAGGGCAGCCTGCGGGGCATCCTCGACGACGGCGTCGAAGTCATCCGCGGCGCCATCCACGATGGCCTCAGCGTCGACGTCGGCCTCGCCAGCATGGGCGTCGAGATCGTCGCCACCCGCGTCTCGTCGGTGCTGCCGACGTCAGAGATGGAGAAGGCGCTGCAGATGCCCGCGCGCGAGCACTTTCAACAGCAGGCCGATCAGGCGACCTTTCAGCGGCGCGCCCTCGCCGTCGAGAAAGAGCGCGCGATTCAAGAGAACGAGCTGCACAACCAGATCGAGCTGGCCAAGCGCGAAGAGACCCTCATCGCCCAGCGCGGTCAGAACGAACGTCGTCGCGCCACCGAAACGGCCGAGTCGAAGCGCATCGAGGCCGAGGCCGCGGCGAAGAACATCAAGCTCAACGCCGACGCCCAGGCGCAGTCGATCAAGGTCCTCGAAGAGGCCAAGGTCAACGCCGAGCGCGACCGCATGGACATCTACAAAGACCTCTCGTCGGCGACGATGATGGGCCTCGCCGCCCGCGAGCTCGCCGGCAAGCTGCAGAACATCGAGCACCTCACGCTCAGCCCCGACATGCTCGGCTCGCTCTTGCAGCGCGTGATGGGCGCTGGTGCCAAGCGCCTCGAAGCCGACGCCGAGTGAGACCTCACCCTGCCCTCTCCACAGCGCTCGCAGAGCCTCGCTGTGGAGAGGGTTGTCGCGGCCCTCGTTGTCGTGGCGGCTCGGCGCTCCGGCCGCGGTGAGCGCTGGCGTCGTCGAGCGTTTGAGCCGGCCCGTTGGGGGCACTGACTTCGTCGACTCTCATTGTGTTGAAACGACCACTTCGACATCTGTAGAACTGAGGGAGCGACCATGACCCGCACCGTTCCACCCCGCGCCGTCATCGTCACCCGGCCGACGGACCTCGAGATGTTGCTCTTGCGGCACGGCACGCTGGCGCAAGCGCGCTTCTTTCTCGAGAGCCGCGGGCAAGACGTGAAGGCCGTGCTCGAGCGCAACCGGGTGCAAGAAGAAGCCGTGCACGCCGTCGTCGCCGCGGTGCCGCTGCACTGGCGCCGCGCCCGCATCGGCCGCGTCGACCTCGACCGCTTCTTGTTCGAGGCCGACGACGTCGTCATCGCCGTCGGACAAGACGGCCTCGTCGCCAACGTCGCCAAATACCTGCAAGGGCAGCCCGTCATCGGCGTGAACCCGAGCAAGCAGATGTTCGACGGCGTCTTGGTGCGCCATGCGCCAGCGAAGGTGCCGCAGCTGCTCGCCGACGCTGCCCGCGGCGCCGCCTGTGAAGAGCGAACGATGGTCGAGGCGCGCACCTCAGACGGGCAGCGGCTCGTCGCCCTCAACGAGGTCTACGTCGGACACCGCACGCACCAGTCGTCGAAGTATCGAATCGGCTTCTCGGGCAGAGACGAGCGCCACTCGTCGTCGGGCTTGATCGTCTGCACCGGCACCGGCTCGACAGGCTGGGCGAAGAGCGTGTCGCTGCGCCGCGACAAGTGCGCGCCCCTGCCTGAGCCGCTGTCGAAAGACCTGACCTTTCTCGTGCGTGAGGCCTGGCCCTCCGTCGTCACCGGCACCTCGATCGTCGACGGGCGCTTCTCGCCCGGTGCGGCGTTGACCATCACGTCAGAGATGCAGGTCGACGGCGTCGTCTTCGGCGACGGCATCGAACAAGACGCGCTCGAGTTGCCCTTCGGCACGCTGCTCACCGTGCAGGCCGCGCCCGTCGCGCTGCAG
>JANNAY010001458.1:0-12491 GCA_031384945.1 Deltaproteobacteria bacterium | reverse complement strand
ACCGGCGCACCCGCCGCGCGCTGCCCGGCGGTGGCACCATCGGCCACATCCGGCTGTTTGGTGGGTGGATCAACCAGAACGAAGGCACCCACTGCATCTTGGAATACTACTCCACCGGCAAAGTCGGCCGCGCCATGAAGGGCACCCGCGCCGACATCGCCGACTACATCGGCCTGCGCAAAGCCGACCTGTCGACCACGCCGCGCGACGGCGCGCCGCCGCCGCCGCCCGCGCCGACGGACGAGCCGAACGCGAACGCGAACCAGCCCAACTGCGGCGTGCTCTTGATGGGTGAGTCGCTCGGCGTGAACCAGGCGAAGCCTTCGTGCGACGGCCGCTTCAACTTCGTGCACCAGGGCGACGGCAACGTCGTGCTCTACGGACCGTCGGGCGCGCTGTGGTCGTCGAAGACCAACGGGCAGGCGACGTCGTCGCTGGTGCTGCAGGGCGACGGCAACTTCGTGCTCTACCGCAGCAACAACGCAGCGGCGTGGAACACGGGCACGCAGGGCAACTCGACGGCTGCCCTCGTCGTGCAAGACGACGGCAACGTCGTGCTCTACGGCGCCAACTGGCGCGTGTTGTGGACGACCAACACCGGCGGCCGCTGATCAGGGCGCGGCGCGGATGAGGGACAACACCTCGTCTTCGCCCCGTCCGGCGATCTGCTGACGGCGCAAACCGAAGACCCAGACGGCGTTGTCGACGTCGTGGGCGTCGACGGCGGCGAAGCTGTCGGACCAGCGAAAGCGTCGGGCGAGGCCCGCCTTCACGAGGGCCTTCACCACCACAGCACCCAGGGGCACATGGGCCTCGCCGTCGAGGTGGATGTGGCCGAGCTCTTCTTCGCCGACGTAGAAGTCGGTGCCGTTGACGTCGTGCTGCGAGCCGATCTGCCAGTGCGCTTGCACGACGACGCCCGGCATCGCGGCCACGGCGTCGGCCACCAACTGGGGCGCTCCCACCAGGCGAGGCGCGGGAGCAACGCGACCCTTTTCGCGACGAGAGAGGGTTCCTCGAATCATCGATTGATGATGACGACCCGGCGGAGCGAACGCCAGATCAGTCGGCCTTGAGCGCGGGCACGGCGGCGACGATGGCGTCGTAGCCGCCGCCGTTGGCGACGTGCGTGTAGCCCTGCCGCTCGAGCGTCAGCCTGGCGAGCCCCGCGCGCGCTCCTTCTGCGCAGTAGACGACGACGGCGCGGTCTTTGGTGGCGACGACGGTGGCGACCTCGGCGGCGCGGGCGTCGAGGGCGTCGAAGGGGATGTTGTGGGCGCCCCTGATGTGTCCGGCCGCGTGCTCTGCGGGCGTGCGCACGTCGAGGACGACGGCGCCGTTGAAGCGGGCGGCGGTCACGACCGGGTCTGTGGGTGACGGCGTCACGGGGGCGCGGCTGCAGGCGGCGCTGACAACGACGAAGAAGGCGGCGGCGAAGAACGAACGCATCTGCGGGCTCCGGTGAACCGCGCCGAGCGAGACTGCACACCCCGTCGAGCGCCTTTGCTCGACGAGACCAGCCCTGCAGGAGACGGCGCGTTGCATCCGGCCGCGTGATGCGCGGCGCGTGCCAGCAGATTCACAACCCGGATTGTGGATCTCTCGACACAGCGCCGCAAACGACCCGACCGCCGCCGAAGACCTCACCCCTCGCTTCGCTCGACCCTCTCCCCAAGCGGAGAGGGTGAATCAGAAAAGAAGAGTGCGGCGGCTGAGCCCGCCCCGAAGACCTCACCCCTCGCTTCGCTCGACCCTCTCCGCAAGCGGAGAGGGTGAATCAGAAAAGAAGAGTAGATTCAGTCGACACTGAAAGATGAAGAATGACCCGTGTCCGTCTCGAGAAGCGGTGCCGTTTACACTGGTGATTGCGCGCGGGTTTGGGAAATTGATTTACCCTCTCCGCCTGGGGAGAGGGTCGCGCAGCGAGGGGTGAGGTCTTCAAGAGCGGGCTGCGACGCTCAGCCCGAGGGTCGTCGCGATCGACGTGTAGCAGGCGTTGTCGTCGACGGCGGTGGGCGTGCAGATCGTTCTGAGCGGCGAGCTCGGGTCGACGCAGGATTCGACGGCGCTGGCGCTGGCGCTGACGCTGAGGTCGCCGGCGCCGACGGAGACGAAGCCGTTCAACGCGCGGCGGCCGTGCCGAGCAGGTCTTTGACCGCGTTCACGTACTGCGGCTGCAGCAGACGACGCAGGCAGCCGGCAAAGGCGACGCAGACGGGGACGGCGGCGATCCAACCACATGGCTGTCCGCCGACGTCGGCCAATGATCCGATGGGGCCGTCGTCGTCGTGTTGCTCGTGTTTGCGCGTCCCGCAGAGCCCCCCCGCCCCCGCTGCGCAGGGGATGAGCCTTCTCCGTGTTTGCTCGCTCCCTTTGGCGTTGACGTCGACGACGAGCTCTTCCGGTTCCGCGGCAGGAGCAAACGCGAGCAAGGCGGGAGCGCACACGACAACGCCGGAGCCCTGACCTGCAGGTGCTCCGGCGTCGAAGGAGACGGAAGGGCTCAGGGCTGCGAGGTCAGGTCACGCGTCGCCTGCGAGGCCGCGACGATGGAGCCGGACTTGTAGTTGCCATCGAGGCTGCCGGCGCTCTCGCGGCGCACGCGCAGGGTGATGCCGCAGTTGTCGTCGACGGGCTGGCTGTCGGGATCGTTCGCGTCGACCTGCGCCTTCTTCTTGATCGTGCCCTTGTTGATCGTGACCGAGGTCTGGCCGGCGGGGATGTCGAGGCTGCCGGCGTCGATGCAGTCGCCCAGCCACGTGAGGGTGGCGCCGACGTCGCTGTCTTCGCCGTTGACGGTGACGGTGATGTCGTCATCGGCGCGTGAGAACGCCGTCGACGCTGCGGGCGCAGCGATGTCGATCAAGGCCGGCAACGTCACCGTCGAATCCGGCGCGGGCGTCTTGTCGGCGCGCTCGAGGGCGACGGTGACGACGTCGCCCTGGGCGCTGGCGGCGACGTGGCCGTTGTAAGAGAGGGCGCCCAGGAAGTCGCCCTGGTCGAGGGTCACTTCTTCAGCGCCAAAGGTGGCCTTGAGCTCATCGCCGGGCTCGAGATCGACGAAGTCGAGGGTGCCCGCGGTCAGCGAAACGTGAACGTCAGAGCCGCCGCCGCTCTGCAGGCGCACGACCTCGATGTTGGCGATCATGCCGCTGGTCTCAAGATCAGACGAGTCGATGGTGGAGCAGGCGACGGTGCCCGTGACGGCGATGAGCAGCGAGAGAATCGAAGAGATGCGCAACATGTTCATGCTCCTGAGAGGTGTGCGGGCGGCTTGTTGTTCGGCCCGCGAGCCACCCGCGAGCCACCCTTGAGCACCCGATGTGCCACGCGCGTTTTCGCGTTCTGCTGCGGTGGATCGAGCGTCACGCGCCCCGCGATCGCGACAGCGCTGTCACGACGACAACAGTGACGACGCTCACGCCCCCGCTGCCGTCAACCACGCCCGCATCTGGGCTTTGTCGACGAGCCCGGCCTGCTCGACCACAGGCTTGCCGTGCGACAGCACCACGAAGTGCGGGATGCCGCGGACGCCGAAGCGTCGGGCGAGCTGCGGCTCGTTGTCGGTGTTCACCTTCAAGATGACGGCCTTGTTCTTCATCTCTTTGGCCAACCCCTCGAGGTGCGGCGCCGCGGCGCGGCAGGGCCCGCACCAGTCGGCGTAAAAGTCGACGAGGACGGGGACGCGGGCAGCAGCGACGACGGCGTCGAAGTCGGCGGCGTCGACGTGGACGACGACGTCGGCGCCGAGGACGGCTTTGCACGCGCCGCAGACGCCGTCATCGGCGATGTGCTTCGCGGGGATGCGGTTCTTTTGTCCACAGGTCGGGCAGATGCGCAGCATGAGAAGGATCTAACCACCCGGCGCGCAACGTCGAGGGCGCGCTAGAAGCAAGCATGAGCCACACCTTCGACACCATCGTCCTTGGCAGCGGCGCCGCCGGGCTCACCTACGCGCTGAAGATGGCTGAGCGCGGCAGGGTCGCCGTCATCACCAAGCGGCAGCGGCTCGACGGCAACACGCGCTGGGCGCAAGGCGGCATCGCCGTCGTCGTCGACGACAAAGACAGCTTCGCCGCCCACGTCGAAGACACCATGGTCGCCGGCGACGGACTCAACGACAAAAGCATCGTCAGAATCTGCGTCGAAGAAGGCCCCGCCCGCCTCAAAGAATTGCTCGACCGCGGTGTGCAGTTCACCCGCAACCCAGACGACGGACAGCTCGACCTCACGCGCGAAGGCGGCCACTCGGCGCGCCGCGTGGTGCACGCGAAAGACACCACCGGCCTCAGCATCGCTGAAGCGTTGGTCGCTGCTGCAACTGCACATTCCAATATCTCTTTTTTCGAGCACCATCACGCCATCGATCTCATCACACGGCGGCGGCTGGGGCTGAACAAGAAGGGCGCCGCCGACCGCTGCCTCGGCGTCTATGTCCTCGACGAACACACCCGCAAGATCGAGGTCTTTCGCGCCAAGGTCGTGCTGCTCGCCACCGGCGGCGCTGGAAAGGTGTATCGCTACACATCGAATCCTGACGTGGCGACAGGTGACGGTATTGCCATGGCTTGGCGCGCCGGCTGCGCGGTGGCCAACATGGAATTTTTCCAGTTCCACCCGACCTGCCTCTATCACCCGCTGGCGAAGAACTTTCTCGTCACCGAGGCCTGCCGCGGCGAAGGCGGCATCTTGCGGCGCATCGACGGCCACGCCTTCATGGTCGACTACGACGCCCGCAAAGACCTCGCGCCCCGCGACATCGTCGCCCGCGCCATCGACTCTGAGTTGAAGCGCACCGGCGACAGCAACGTGCTGCTCGACATGACGCACCTGAAGCCCGAGTTCATCCGCGAGCACTTTCCGGGCGTGTCGGGGCAGCTCTTGAAGTTCGGCATCGACATGACGAAAGAGCCGATCCCCGTCGTGCCCGCCGCCCACTACTGCTGCGGCGGCGTCGTCGTCGACGCCGACGGCCGCACCAACTTGCCGGGCCTGCTCGCGGCCGGCGAGGTCAGCCACACGGGCCTGCACGGCGCCAACCGCCTGGCGTCGAACTCGTTGCTCGAAGCCGTCGTCTTCGGCCACCGCGCCGCGCTCATTGCCCCCGACATCATGAACGACGGCGGCGCAGGCTCCGCTGGCGACGACGCCGCCAACGCGGTTCCTGAGTGGAACACCGGCATCGCCAAAGACCCCGACGAAAACGTGTTGGTGGCCCACGCGTGGGACGAGATCCGTTCGCTGATGTGGAACTACGTCGGCATCGTGCGCAGCAACAAGCGCCTTGAGCGCGCGCGCTCGCGGTTGGCCCTGCTCGACCACGAGATCCGTGAGGACTATTGGAACTTCGTGCTCACGCGCGATTTGATCGAGCTCAGAAACATCGCGGTCGTGGCCCAGCTCGTCGTCGAATGTGCGTTGCAACGCAAAGAGAGCCGCGGTCTTCATTACACCATGGATTACCCGAAGCGCGATGACGCCCACTGGCTGCGCGATTCGATGGTCATCCGCGGTGACCGCGCGTGAGCCAGCAAACGATCGTTTGTGAGGTCAGCTTGTCGTCGTCACCGGCAAACCCGCCTCTTGCCACGCGGTGATGCCGCCCTTCACGCTGCGCACGTCTTTGAAGCCCAGCGACTTCAACAACAACATGCCGTGCAGCGAGCGCTCGCCGACCTTGCAGAAGGTGATGACGGGTTTCGACAAATCGTCAGGCAAGGCCGCGTAGCCGCCGACGATGTCGGGCAGCGGGATGTTGACGGCGCCGGCGACGTGGCCGGCGGCGAATTCGTCGCGGCCTCTGACGTCGACCATGACGACGCCTGCGTCGACGGCGTCTTTGGCCACGCCGGGGGCGATGACGTCGGGTGAGGCGCGGGCGAAGTCCAAAATCGGATCGAGGTTGTTGGGCAGGCTCACCGCCTTTTTGGCGCCAGCGAAGAGCTCGGGCATGTGCTTCTGGATCGACGAGGCGTACTTGAAGGCGTTGTCGGGAAAGACGACGACGACGACGACGCCCTCTTCGTCGGGCACCAGCTTGAACGCGCCCGCCAACGCCATCGCCGACGACGGACCCGCGATGATCGACTCTTCTTGGTTCAAGCGCTTGGTGAGCGCGTAGGCCTCGGCGTTGTTGATCTCGACGAGGGCGTCGTACTCGGCGGGCACGAACAGCGCCGTCTGCTTCAGCTGCTTCAACGAACGCACGCCGGGGATGTCGTGTCCTTCGGCGGGGTGCACGCCGAAGACCTTGATGGCCTTGTTCTTCTCTTTCAGAAAGCGCCCGGTGCCCGTGATGGTGCCGCAGGTGCCGAGGCCAGCGACGAAGTGGGTGACTTTGCCGTCGGTCTGCCGCCAGATCTCAGGACCCGTCGTCAGGTAATGCGCCTCAGGATTCGCCGGGTTTTTGTACTGGTTGAGATGAAAATTTCCCGCCTTTTCACCCAGCTGAGCCGCGAGGGCGATGGCACCCTCAGGGGCGCCGGGGGCAGGGCACAGGTCGTCGTTGAGCTCGTGCAGGTCGGTGCCCATCAGGCGCAAGACGGTGCGTTTCTCGGCGGGGACCTTGTTCGACAGGGTTGCCGTGAAGCCGTAGCCCCTGGCGTTGGCGATCATGGCGAGGCCCATGCCGGTGTTGCCGCTCGTCGGCTCAACCAGCCGGGTGCCGGGCTTCAACTGCCCTTTTTCTTCGGCGTCTCTGATGAGATTGAAAGCGACCCGGTCTTTGACGGCGCCGAAGGGATTGTACCACTCGAGCTTGGCGTAGACCCTGGCCTTCAGAAACGGCGTCACATGCGTGACCTCGACCATCGGCGTCGGGTTGTCGACGTTCGACAACATCTCCAGCATGGATCCATAGACGCGCGTCTGGTGGTTCATGGCCTACTCGCGGCGCCAGCTGCGAATCGCTGAGACGTCGAAGACTGGCGAATCTGGTGGCTGGTTGATCGTCGCATTCAAGTGGCGATCAAATTGCCAATCTCTCAGGCGGGGCGGCACGTAGGTGCCGCGCGACACCGGCGCCACGCGGAAATGCGTGTAGACAGGAGACCAGCCAAGAACGATGGCACCTCTGAAGGTGTGAATCGCTGCGTCGGTGTTCCAATTTTCCATCAAGCGCATGGCGTTCGGCAGGCCGCCACCGGAGGAGCCGAGAGAGCGGATGGCCGCTGGGCCCGTTTGCCCCGGAATCGAGACGCCTGCGGCGTTGATGCCGGTGAGCACGAGCATGTGGTAGCGGGTCGAGGCCGCCGGACGGATGTCGAAGCTGCCGGAGGTCTGCAGCGCGCCATCGTCGGTCGAGACGCCCCAGCGTGAGAAGTCGTCGTCCCAGGCGTTCGACATCGTCGTGATGGTGTCGGCGGCGACCATGAAGGGGATCCAGTCGGTGGCCTTGCTGCCGGTCTGGACGTTGTTGACCTCTGAGGTCTGGTTGACGTCGCCGACGATGTAGAGCGGCACGTTGGTGATGAAGTTCATGCCGTCGGGCAGGCGCTCTTCGGCGGCGGGCGAGAGGCGCGGCAGACACGCCTGGTTCTGGTTGGGGCCACACTTCGCGGCGTTGAAGTTCAAGACGCGCGCGTTGATCACGCGCACGGCCGTCGGCCGGGCGCGAAAGAACGGCGCCGCCGGGTTCGTCAGCGAATACTTGGCGCAGTCGGGCACGACGAACGAGCCCACCATCGGCGACGCGTTGGTCGTCCGCTGATCCGTCGCCAGCGACGACGTCAACGGCTCAGGCGGCGACATGCTCGTGGGGTTGCTGCCGCGCTGATCGCCGGTGCGTGACTTGCGAAACGCGTCGGCGCGTCCGGCGTTGGGGTCGCCGGAGTAGGGGATGTCGAAGCCGGCGAGCGCAGCCTTCTCGTCGGCGTCGAGGAAGCGGTTGTTCACCAGCTGCGCGTGGGCCTCGGTCGTCTCGTCGCTGTCTTGCGCGCACAACGGAAAGGGCAGCGGCCCCGTCGTCGAGCGGTCCTCGAGGTGGGCCTTGGGTTGGTTGGCATCGTTGACCACCGGGTTCGGCGGCCCCGCCGACTCGCCGTCGGGAAAGCGGGAGGCGCCAAGCATCGAGCCGCGCCACGTGTTCGAGATGAAGACCGAGCCGTCGAAGGTCTCCCACAGGCAGCCGCGGCAGAAGTACGAGCCGAGCTCGCCGGGGGTCTTGTCGGCGAGGGCCTCTTGAAACGCGTGCACGTCGAAGTTCACCGGCAAGACGTTGGGCTGCGCGTCAGGACGCAGGCTCGAGTCACCGCGCATGTTGGTGTCGACGAAGCCGCTGCGGGCGCCTTCGAGCAGCGCGAGGCGCGCGCGGCGGCGCACCTTGTCTTCGCTGTCGTCGTTGGCACACAGCGCGCCCTGCACCATCAAGCCGCCGCCGCCGAAGCCGAAGCCGCCGCCTTCGTAGTCGATGCGCGACGGCGGCGACGACGTGGCCGGCAGCGGCGCGCCCGGCACGGGAAAGGTCGAGAACAGCAGCACGCCATCGTCGATGCCGCGCAGCGGCAAAAAGCTCGCCGACGCTGTCTGGTTGTCTCTGACGTCGTCGACGCCGAACGAGGTGCGGCCGCCGCAGAAACCCGTGGGCGTTTGCGGCAAGCGGCGCCGCGGCACAGGCGCGTCGGCCTCTGACAGGAAGCGCACCCCGGGCTGCCAATACGTCTGCGTGTTCGACAGCGGCACCGGCGCGATGACGCCGTACGAGATGACCGCTGGCGGATCGATGTCGCAGTTCTGGACGAAGCCGCCGGCGCCGTCGGGGAAGCGGGGGCAGACACGTCCGTATTGAAGGCCGGCGCCGGCGGGCCGCAGCGTGACGCTGGCATCGTCGGCTTGTTGGCGGTCGACGTAGGCGTAGTAGCTGAAGCGCCGCGGGGTCGGCGACGCGCCGAGGATGCTGGCGCGGCGGCTCCACCGGGAACGCTCGAGGCGGGGGTCGTCGACGGCGCGGGCTTCGAGGTCGGCGCGGATGTCGCTTTGGCCGACCTCGAGTGCGACGGCGCCTTCAACGCCTTCTTTGGTGACGGCCGCGTTGATCTTCAGCTCGCCGGGGTGGTCGGACCAGATGGGGATGCCGGGCCACGGTCCGTCGTCGCTGTCAGAGCCTGCGCTCGCGCCGGGGTCTTTCACGTACCAGACGCCGTCGATGATGCGGATCTGGGCCTTGAACGACATCTTGTTCTTGCCGAAGCCCTCGGGGTCATTGGTCAGCTGCGGCTCGACGAGAAAGCGCGTGTTGGGGCGCGTCGGTCCGACGGTCATCTTCTGCTGCACGAGGCTGCCGTCGTTGGCGACGCCAGACTGCGAGTTGATGACCTGCGGCGACACCGGCAGCGTCAGCTCAGGCACCGTGTGGTCGACGTCTTGAACGCGGCCGAGCCAGTGGGCGATGGCGTAGCTGCGCCAGCCGCCGGGGCAGTTGCCGCCGGCGGCGACGCAGCCCGACGACTCGCCGAAGCGCAGCGGCTCGTAGAGCCCCGGACGGCTGAGGCGGTCGTCGCCGTTGTTCGGCACCTGCTCGCCGGGGGCGCGAAAGCCGATGATGCCGGCGGGTGAGACGCCGCCGATGCTGCAGCCGCCGCCAGCGCCCTGGATGACGCGTTCGACGGCGGTGACGCGGCTGTCGAGGCGGACGCCGAATTCGCGGCCGTCGAAGGCTGTGGGGGCGCCGCCGATGCAGACGCGGCCGTTGGTGTGGATGCGGCCGCGCATGAAGACGCTCTCGCCGTTGGGCGGCACGAGGTCGAGCAGCGGCAGGTCGGCGAAGACGAAGAACTGGAAGAGGGCGATGCGGCCGAGCGCGAGCGATTGCTCGGTGCGGCAGACGGCGCCCGACTTCGCCTTCTTCGCCTGCAGCGCGATGTCGATGGTCTGGATCCTGGCCTGCAGTCCAGCGAAGGGTCCGTTGGTGATGGTCTCGACGGGGACGGGGATGGGCAGGTCGCGCTGCGGCACGATCAAGTCGGTGGGACCGACGACGAAGCCCGGCGGCGTCAACGCCGGCAAGCGCGAGCGCAGGTCGGCTTCGAGGGCGGGTTCGGGCACGTCTTCGAGGGTGTTCTTGGCGAGAAACGCCTGCGTGAAGGTGATGAGCTGCCGGCTCATGCCGTCGCAGGCGTAGAAGACGCGCCGCCGCTCGATCATCGACGCCGACGTGTGCACCGACTGGGTGATGAAGAAGAGCAGCCCGCTGACGGCGATGCCGAGCAGCGACAGCATCAGCAGCACCGTCAGCAGCGAGTAGGCGCGGGTTCTCTCAGCGCTCTGAACGGACATCGGGGACCTCAGAGTCAGAGGAACAACAGCTGGTTGCGCAAAAAAGCGCGGCCGCCGGCGAGGCGGCACTCGGGGCCGGTGCGCGGGCGGCCATCGAACGCGCGCACGGTCTTCGGCGTCTGCGCCCGCGCCAGTCCGGTGACGACGGCGATGTCGAGCATGCGCAAGGTGTCGGCGGGCACGGCGGGCGTGACGTCGGCGAGGTCGAGGGGCAAGACGTTGAAGACGCCGGCGTTGTCGCCGGGGGCGCTGTTCAACCACTCGTCGCGCAGGCCGTCGGCGGTCTCGTTGACGACGCCGTTGAAGGGGTCGTGGTCGTAGCCCGGCGACACCTGCAGATCGAAGACGCCTTCGAGCAAGACGCGGTCGGCGCCGAAGCCGCCTGCGCCGGAGACGCGCTCGAGCACTTGTCCGTGCACCTCGCCGGGCACGGCGTGAAAGCGCCACTCACGCACACGCACGAAGGACATCTGGCCGAGCACCCACTCGTCGGGGTTCTCGTCGCTGGTCAGCGTGCCCGAGAAGCGGTCGGCGTCTTTGAGGGCGCCGTTGGCGCTGAGGTCTGCGCCGTTCTCGAGGTCGAAGCGGGCGACGCAGGTGTCGACGGTGTCGCCGAACTGCAGGTCTTTCACGATGACGCTGCGCCAGGTGTCGCCCGTCGGCGAGGTGAGCAGCACCTCGCGGTTCTTCAGCTCGTCGGGGTTGTAAGCGGCGGCGGTGACGCTCTCTTTTTCAGGAAAGCCGTCGCCGTTTGTGTCTTTGCGCAGCTGCGCCAGCGGGCAGCGGCCAACGGTGACGCGGACGCCGCCGACGACGCGCGTGCGCTCAGGAATGAGAAACGAGTACACGCCCGGCGCCGCCGTCGACTGCGCGATCGTGATCGACGGCGGCAGCTCGGCCGGCACGTCGGCGAAGCTCAAAACGTCGCTGCCGTCTTCGCCGCTGTTGTTGTTGACGACGACGGCCATCCACGGGCGCACGGCGCCGCCGCCGATGCCTTGCAGCTGCGACACGAGGTATTCGGCCACCAGCTGCGCCTCGTTGTCGGCGGCGCTCGACTGCCCGCTCTGGTTGAGCGCGCGGATGATGATGAAGATGGCGACGGTGGCGGCGGTGACGACGACGATGGCCATCGTCGTCGCCACGAGCAGCTCGAGCAGCGTAAAGGCGCGCCGTGCGTGATGCATCACTTGCCCCGCGCGGTGGTCAGCGTGAGCTCGCGCTCACCAATTCGCTCGTCCCACTTCACGGTGACGTCGAGCTTGAAGCCCGTGGTGCCGCTGCCGTCGACGATGCCGGTGATGAAGTAGGTGACGCGGAAGTCGCGGCCGCCGGGGCGTCCGTCTTCGTTGAAGCCTTCGAAGCCCGTGGTCGGGTGCACGCCTTCGACGAGCTCGGGCGAGCCGGGAAAGAAGAGCAGCAGGCTCTCCATCCGCTTTTCGGCGATGAGCAGGCCGCGGCCGACCTTGCGCTCGTGTTCGTGCAGCGCCAGCGCGACCGACACGCCGACGACGACGGACGAGATGCCGACGATCAACAGCGTGGACGACACCAGCACTTCGAGCAGCGAGAAGCCGCGCCGCTTTTTCTTCGTCGCTGTCGCCGGCGTCATCCGCGCCTCACGATGGCGCCAGCGCCGACGAAGGCGCGGACGGTGAAGGTGCGGGCGGGGACGCCGGGCGCGGTGACGGTGACGAGCAGGTCTTGCGGTCCGCCGACGGCGCCGCCGGAGCGGTCGAAGAAGAACGAGGCGGGGGCGAGGCGCACGTTGCGGATGAGGTTCACGGTGGTGCGGCGGGCCGCGTCGTCGACGCCGCCAGCGCAGTCGGCGGGGGCGCCGCGGGCGTGGGTCACCGGCGTCAACGTCAGCTTCGACGTCGTCGCGTCGATGCGCACGCAGCGGCGCTCAGCGCGGGCGAGGTTTCGGGCCTTGCGCAGCAGCTCTTCGACGCTGTCGGCGTCGCGCTGCATGCGGGCGCGGCCGCTGATGGTGGTGAGCCCGCCGACGGCGAGCGCGCTGAGGATGCCGACGATGGCGACGACCACCATCACCTCGGCGAGGGTGAAACCGCGTGCACGCGAGCCCCGCAGAGGCCCTGAAGTCAGCTTTGGGACTTCAGGAGCCTCTTGCCTGGGCTCGGGTCTCTCCAAAGTGTCCACGCGTCGAGGGTACGTCGCCCGTCGTCGAGGGATCCACTCGACGTCGACGAAGGTAGGCG
>JANNAY010001041.1:0-2118 GCA_031384945.1 Deltaproteobacteria bacterium | reverse complement strand
TTGCGAAAAAGAAACGCGGCCCGAGGTGGGCCGCTTTTTCTTTGCCTGGAAGGCAGGTTTCAGCGAACGGAGGGCTGCGAAAGGCCCATGCCGGCGCCGAGCACCGAGCCGATGCCAATGCCGAGGGGCAGGGCGAGCGGCGCGGTGGTGCGCAAGAACCAGAAGGCCGCGCGGCCGAAGTCGGCGTCGAAGACCGCGACGGATTCGAAGGCCGAGGCGCCAGCGGCGGCGCTGAGGACGACGAGGCCGCCGACGGCGCCGAGCGCTGCGCCGAGCATGGTGGTCAGGGGGATGACGCGCAGGCGCGCCGTCCACGGCGAGTCGACGCTGCCGACGCTGAGGGCGGCGCTGGCCTCGAAGAGGCGCAAGGTCATGCGCTCGGTGACGAGGCGCGAGGCCAGGCCAATGACGAGCACATCGGTGAGGAAGACGAAGGGCGCCGTGGGGAAGTCGCCGAACGTGTAGGTCTCGCCAGCGATGAAGGGCAGCCCGACACCAGCGACGACGGCGAGCACGGTGGCGAAGAGGCCAAGGCGACGCGCGTGGTGCAAGCGCAGCGGATCGGCGGCGACCAGCGCGGCGAGGCGGTGGTGTGAGCTGTAGGCGCGTTCGACGTCGGCGCGGTGGCCGTCGATGACCATGCGGGCTTCGCGCTTGCGGCCGACGGCGAGGCACAACACCGACAGCAGCGTTGCCTGTGCGTCGCGCAACAGCATCGACAGCTCTTTGAACATGCCGAGGCGCGACGGGGCCGCCACCAGCAGGGTCAACAGCGGCACGCCGACGACCACGAAGGCGCTGACGAACGGCACCCGCGCGCAGGGCGAGGCCATCAGACCAAACAACGCTCCGAGGGCGAGCACCGACGAGAAGAGGCAACGCTCAGAAGCGGGGCCTGTGGAGTGTTCGTTACCGCAGCGCATGATCACCTCGGTGGACTGTCCGTCAGCATAGCGATCGAGAATTCACTGGCGCCAGCTGCCCGGCGCAGAGCGAGACACAGAGACAGAACGGACAAGTGAGTTGCGAGGTCTGTTCCCTGTTCCCGGCGATCCACGTCGACGACGGGGCGGCCGATGGACAAGCGGCGCTGCGATGCAGAAGACTGCGCCCACCTCGCTCCCGGAGCCGCGCCGTGCGTTTCGTCACCCCCCCTCTCCTGACGGTCCTCGCCATCGCCGTCGCCCTCGCGGGTTGCGACTCGCCCAAAGAGATCGTGCACGGGCTCGACGAGCTCGAGGCCAACGAGATCCTCGTCGTGCTCGAGGCGAAGGGCATGAGCGGCGACAAGATCAAAGAAGAAGGCCGCGTCGTCGCCTACACCGTCACGGTGCCCGAGAGCGACTCGCGTGACGCGCTGCGCATCTTGACGGCCAACAAATACCCGCGGCCCAAGCCCAACGGACTCAAAGAGGTCTACATCGGCAATGGCGGCCTCATCCCGACGAAGTCCGAAGAGAAGGCCAAGTTCTTGATGGCCATCCAGGGCGACATCGAGCGCAAGCTCATGCGCTTGCCGGGCATCCAGAGCGCCAGCGTCAGCGTCGTCATGCCCGACAAAGACATCGTGCGCGACCTCGACACGCCGCCGCCGCCGCCGACCGCCTCTGTCGCCATCGTCTACAGCGCCGCCGACGACCGCGGCACCTCGCTCATCTCGCTCGACGACGTGCAGAAGCTCGTCGCCGGCTCGGTCGAAGACCTCAAGCCGCAGAACGTCACCGTCATCATGAAGAAGAACGACCCGGGCCGTCTCGTCGAGCTCTTGTGGGAGGCTGGCAGTGTCGGCGGCCCGGTGACGTCGACGCAGGTGCTCGGCATCAAGGTCGCCGACGATCGCGCCGCCAGCAAAGTCAAAGTGCTCTTCGCCATCTTCTTGATGGTCTCGGTCATCACCCTCGGCGTCGGTGCTGGCGGCATCGCCCGCTCGCTGACGTTGAAGAAGAAGCTGGCAAAGGCCGAGGCCGAGCTCGCCTCGGTGCGCAAGGCCAACCGGTCGACCCAGACCGGCGTGCAGCCCGCGGTGTGACGCCCGAAGACCTCACCATTGCGTTGCCCGCGTCGCAGAGCCCGCAGTACCCCCGCTGCGCGGGGGCAAACCCATCTCCCGCCCTTCCC
>JANNAY010001019.1:0-1645 GCA_031384945.1 Deltaproteobacteria bacterium | reverse complement strand
GTCGAGCGGGTCGGCCACGCAGACGTCGCCGCGCGAGAACGTGGCGCCGATGATGGTCGTTCGGGGCGACGACGCGCTGCCGACGCAAACGCCCGGTCGATCGCAGCCGTCAGAGGTCGTGTCGCCGACGAGGCCGCAGGCGTTGTCGCCCGAACCGCGGTCGAGCTTGTTCTTCTTGTGTCCTGGCGCGCAGCTGCCGCCGGCGCATTCGCAGACGCCGTCTTCGCAGGCGCCGTGGCCGAAGACGTCGGCGACGAAGCAGCCGCCGCCTTTGATCTGCACCGTCTGGCACATGATGTCGCCGACGACGCTGCTGTCTCTCTCGAACGAGCAGTGACCGCCGGTGCGCAAGGCGAGGCGCGAGCGGATCGGTTGGTTCGTCAGCGGCGCGAGCGGGTTCATGAGCGGGTTGATGCCGTCGGTGCCGCTGCACGGCCGCGTGCGCGGGTTCGCATCAGAGTTTGAGCCGCCCTGCACGGGCATCGAGTCGGGCACCGGCGTCGAGGCGTCGCTGTCGGGGCAGAGGCAGCTCGGGCAGCAGATGCCGACTTTACCGGTAAATCGAACATCACCGGTCGCCATCATTAAAGTTCGTATGGGGTGATTCTCATTGAAGGCGCGCACACCGAATTCGGGCGCCGATACGATCACTTCTCTGTTGCTTGGATTTTCAAACAAGAACACTGACTTTGGCGCGAACTCTTCGAAGTCACTCCAGTCCGAATGGAGCGTGATGTTGTCGTGGCCGCCGCTGTGGCCGTCGTCGTCGTCGTCGTCGCTGCTGTCGTGGTCGATGAACAGCAGCTTTGTCGTCGTCCAGTCTTGCGGCACATTCACCCCGCTGACGAGACGACCCCCCGCCTCGCTCCACGTCTGAACCGCGGTCAGGCCCAATGAGATCATCAGGGCGCGGACCAGGGCGTTCAGCGGCGGTCCCGAGCCACGGGGACGCAGCACCTCGACCGGGCCTTCCATGACCGTGTCTTCGCGCAGGCCCATCCAGTTGGGCCTGCCGGCGGCGAGCAGCGGGCTGTCGAGCAGGGCGTCGACGAGCGTGCCAGGCAAGAGGTCTTCGCCAGGCTTGCCGTCGAGACGCGCCACCGGCACCCAGCACATCGACT
Source organism: Deltaproteobacteria bacterium (assembly GCA_031384945.1). Classification (GTDB taxonomy): domain Bacteria; phylum Myxococcota; class UBA727; order UBA727; family VGSZ01; genus VGSZ01. Next base: position 524 of record JANNAY010001019.1, on the reverse strand, counting down.
CGGTGGTGCCATCGGGCCAGGTCAGGCAGCTCGGCTCGACGTTGGTGATCTTTCCAGTGCTTGGATTGCGTGTATACTTATATCGACAAGGCGGCGGCATCGTCGGCCCCGCAATGGTGTCGCACTGCGGCGGTAGACAAGAAATCGTGGCGCCCAGCGCATTCTTGCAGAGCGGCGGAACAGATGACAAAGGACCGCTTGGTAGCGTGCTCCATCCGTATACTTCTGCATCGACACCGCTCTCGAAGGTGGTGTCTTTGTATTTCTGTCCCGTCGGGCTCAGAGGATCGATCGCGTCTTTGTGGCGCACATACATCTCGAGCGCGTCGTTGGTGCCCGGAATGCCGACCGTCGCCGTCGCGCGCCAGTTGCTGACGCTGACTTCGGTGTCCGGATCGCCTCCTGTGTCGCGCAGCAGCTCTTCGATGGGGCTGTCGACGGCGACGCTCGGATCGTAGGGGTTGATCTGCGGCTGCACCGCGCCGAGCACGCGGGGCTCACAGGCCCGCGAGTTGTCGTCGCAC
>JANNAY010000982.1:0-1784 GCA_031384945.1 Deltaproteobacteria bacterium | reverse complement strand
GCAACGACATCGTGCGCGCCGACGCGCGCGACCTCAGCACCGTCGTCGAACGCGAGAGCGCGCACCTGGTGTTCTTCGACCCGCCCTACGCCGACAACCTCAAGTACAGCGACGACCCGGCCTGCATCGGCAAGCTCTCGTACAAGCTGTGGGTCACGGCGATGGCCCAGGTGCTCGACCAGTGCATGCTCGTCACGCGTCCTGGCGGACACGTCGCCGGCTTCGTCTCTGACGTGCTGCACGTCGAGACCAAGAAAGAGAAGCAGGGCGGACGCGAGCACAAGAGCAAGGTGCACGACTTTCAAAACCTCGGCATCGCGCTGTGGAACCTGGCCGTGGAACGTGGCTTCGTTCCCGTCGATCACGTCGCCGTGGTGCGCCGCGGCAAGGCCCTTGACGATCCGCGGCTGCGGGCGCGCGCCGAAGAAGACGGCTTCATGCTGCGCGGCTTCTCGCACCTCGTGATCTTTCAACGACCGCTGCTGGCCCCGCCGGCGCCGAAGTCATCGCGGCCGCGGCCCGAGCCGTCTGCGCCGGCGCCAGCGACGTCGAAGCCGACGCGCGGCGGGTTCGATGGGTCGCGCCCTGCTCGAGGCGCAGGGCGACCGCCGCCGCGATCACCACGACGAAGGTGAGCCGTCAGTCGTCGTCGTCGCTGCCGCCTGAGATGCCTACGCCGACGGCGATGGCGCGAGACGGATGCGACGGGTCACGACCTCGAAGAAGCCCAGCGCGACCACCGTCGCGAGCATCACGACGAAGGTGAGCAGGGCGAGCACCACCGCGCGCTCGTGGCTGACGCCTTCGTTGCCGAGCACGGCGGCGAAGATCGGCTCGCGCGTGCCGACGCCCTGGTAGGTCACCGGCAACAGCGTGCTCACGCTCGCCATCGCGTGCGCGGCGGTCAGGGCCGCCACCGACGCGGTGAGCGAGAGGGCGCGGGCGAGGCTCCAAACCACCCCGAAGGCGAAGCCCCAGCCGACGAGCGTCCACAGCATCGCCTCGGCGAACACGCGGGGCACACAGAACGAGGCCGCGCCGCGGATCAGTCCGCGCAAGCGGCCAAAGCGGGCGCTGTCGTCGACGTCTTGGGCGGCGACGACGCGGGCGACGACGGATCCGACGACGAGGGCGACGACGCCGCAGACCGCGACGGCGACGCCGGCGACGAAGCCGGCCTCGAGGCCGGTCCAGCAGGCGGCGCCAATGATCAGCAGCGCGGCGAGGTCGAGGCCGCGGTCGACGACGCAAGAGGCGAAGCCGACGTCGGTGGCGACGCCGCGTTCGGCGAGGCGGGCGACGCGGACGAATTCGCCGACGCGGCCGAAGGTGAACGATCCAAGAAACGCCGCCTCGACGAACATCCACACAGCGTCGCCAGCGCCGACGACGACGCCGGGCTGCGAGCGCAGCAGCCGGTGCCAGCGCCACGCCTTCACCAAGACGTTGCCAATCATCGCGACGACGGCGACGGCGACCCAGACGGCGTCGGCGGCGACGATGGCGTCTCTCATGCTGCCGAGGTCGAGCCGCGAGACGAACCAAATCGCCATCGCGAGCCCAACGAGCGGCATGACGCGGCGGAGCAGCGTGGGCTTCGGTCGCGCAGCGACGGGATCCATGGGCCCTCTTGCGTCGTCGTCGTCATACCGTCAAACGCCGCGACGCTTGGCTGCAACTGAGGGGGCACGTGAATCGTTCGAAGCGCCTGCTGGTGGTCATCCCTTGCTTGAACGAGGCTGCGACCGTGGGCGGCGTCATCACCGACATCCCCCGCGCCATCG
>JANNAY010000978.1:0-9756 GCA_031384945.1 Deltaproteobacteria bacterium | reverse complement strand
ACGGCAAGGCCATCGCCAACTGCGAGACGCCGACGCTCACGTCTACGTCGACGTTGACGCTGACGAATGCGGGGACGCGTCCGACGTTGGCGCTGCTGGCGCGCACGACGCCGCCGCCGTCGTCGCCCCCGCTCGATCCATGGAACGGCTCGCCGCCGCGCCTGCCCATCGTCAGCGATGGTTCAACGCAGTGGTTTGATCTCGATGGCACGAAGGGCAAGAGCTTCGTCGTCGAGGTCGTCGCTTCTGGGCTGTTCGACATCGAGACCCAAGGTCTGCTGGCGACAAAGTGTACGGTGCGCACCGCCGTCGAAGCCTCGCTCTTCGCCGGCGAGATGAACGGACGCGGCCGCAACTGCCTCGTTGAGAGCTACCTCAAGCCCGGCCGCTACCTCGTCACCGTCGACGCGCGCGGCAGCTCGAAGGGCCGCGCTGGCCTGTCGCTCACGAGCAAACCGGCCTGGGCGGGCGGCGACCTCGGCCTCGGCGACGAGCGCTTCGTCTCGGTCGAGGCCGGCGCGATGGCGCGGCATTCGTTTACATTGAAAAAAGACCTGCACGTCGATTGGAGCATCGCCGCGCAGGCGGCGGGACTCTCGTGCCGCCTCGACGACAACGACGGCTGGCCGCTCAAGAAGGTGCCCCACGCCTGCAGCGGCAGCGACGATCTCGCCGCCGGCAAATACACACTGAATGTCTTGCCCTTGACGGTCGAAAGCCGTCGCTCGCTCAAGCTCGGCGAGCCCGTGCCGCAAGAGACCCTGCGCGGCGACAAGCCCCACACCCTCTCGCTCAACAAGCGCTACAGCGCCGAGCTCTCTGACGACGGCAAAGACACCTTTGTCTTCGTCGTCGCCGCTGACGTCGACGTCGGCGTCGTGCTCGGCGGCGGCATGCAGGGCCGCATCTATGCGTCTGACGCGAAGGGCAAGAAGGGTGAGGTCATCGCCGCCATCGCCCCCGTCGGCGGCGGCGGCTTCGGCATCAGCAGCAGCAGCGGCAGCGAAGGCGGCGGCAGCGGCGAATACGGCGAAGAAGGCGAAGTCGAAGGCGGCTACGACGGCAACGAAGAAGGCGGCGGCGAATACGGCGAACCCGCCTACGAAGAAGACCCCGACTACAACGACGGCGGCGGCGAAGAAGGCGAAGTCGAAGCCCGCGTCGACGACGGCAGAGCGGCGGCGTCGATGTTGTCGGCGACGCTGCACCAGCCGGTGCCGCCGCCGCCGGGGCAGCGCGTCTCGCTCAAGGCCGGCACGTACCTGTTGGAGACCGAGCACAGCCGCGGCGACGTCGGCGTCGCCTACGACGTCTCTGTGCATGTGCAGCAGCTGCTGCCGGGCACGACGCTGTCGGGCCGCGCGCCCCTCGTCGTCGACGTCAAAGCCCCCAGCATCGAGAGCGGCGGCAACGGCCTCATGCGCATCAAGACCCGCGGCGAGACCGACGTGGCCTGTCACCTGATCGACGCGCGCGGCCTGACGGTCGCGACCTCGACGGGATCGGGCGCCGATTGGAACTGCGCGCTGGCGGTGCCGCTGACGCCGGGCGCCTCGTACAAGCTCTACGTCGACGCCGAGGTGCTGCGTCCCGGCGACACCACGCTCGTCGCTGAATTTCTCGAAGCGAAAGACACCGGCACCCTCAAAGACGGCGACAGCTTCAAGCTGGTCGGCAAGGTCGCGCAGACGACGGTGACGCCGCCGCGCGGCAAGGTCGTCGACGTCACGCTGACGTCGTCAGACGAGTTCTCGTGCGCCGCCGTTGACCCGCTCGCGGCCAAGAGCGGCGGCGAGGCGGTGCTCGATCGCCAGGTCGGCGTGAAGAAGTGCTCGCTGCTCTTGTGGGGCAACGACGACGCCACGCCGTTCAACGTGATGGTGTGGACGGCGGATCGTCCGGCGTCGGTGAAGGTCGCTGTCAACGAGCGCGCGCTCTCGGGCCTCGGCGGTGTCTTTGGTGCCGCATTCTCGAAATCTGACATCGACGACGACGACGCCGTCGAAGCGAAGGTCACCGCGCGCGGTCGCTACGAGACGGCGCCGAACGCGCGCTGCTTGCCGAAGAAGACGCGCGGCGCGCTGGTGCCGTGTCCGGTGGCCGCCTCGTTCGACCCGAAGATCGACGGCGACACCGTGCTCGTCGCCGTGGCCCGCGGTGAGAAAGCGACGGTGCCCTTCACCGAACGCATCGCTCAGTTGGACAAGCGGCAAAGCGATGAACGCAAGCTGCTGGCCCGTCGCAGCGTCGAGCACCAGACGACGAAGGCGAGGGCGCTGCACCTCGTCGACGTGCAGAGCCTGCCGGGCAGCAGCGCCCGCCCCGCCTGCGACGTCGAGGGCGGCGCCGTCAGCGTCGACGACGCCCGCTGCGTCGCCGTCTCGGGCCTCACCACCGAGAGCGTGCTGTCGCTGTGGACGCGCCCCGGCGGCAGCGTGCCGGTGCGCCTCGTGCAGCAGAGCGTGACGCCGCCCGCGGCGGTGCCTCTCGCCGCAGGCTCCAGCGTCGTCGACGGCAGCGCCCGCTTCGCCTTGCCGGGTGAGCCGTGGCGCCTCGACCTGGCCGCGCCGGCCGACGCCTGGGTCGTGCAGCTCGACGACGGCGACCGCGCTGTCGACGTCTGCGCCCCCGCCGCGTCGCTCAACGCCGATCGCCGCGCGCTGACGAAGGTGCCCCTCGCCCGCTGCGTGCTGCGCGGCCGCGGCGGCAGCGTCGTCGTCGCCCGCGTCGGCGTCGACAAAGGCGCTGGCGTCGACAAAGCAGGCGACGACTTCGACATCCGCGCCGACGTCTTGCGCTTCGCCGCCTTTGACGAGCCCGCGCGCTTGTTGTCGGGCGTGTTCGAGCTCAAGCCGCGTGGACCGGCCCGCGAGCGCTTGCGCTTCGCCGCGTCGACGTCAGAGCGCTCGCTGCGCGTCGAGGGCTACGGCGTCAAAGGCTGCGCCGTCCACTACGATGACGGCAACCACGCCGCCGCCTGCAAAGTCGTCGTCCCCGCCGGCGTCGCTGGTGACGTCGTCGTCGAGCACGACGGCCGCGCCATCAGAGCCACCCTTGGCAAGAAGGGCGACGTCTACGGCAACCGCTTCGGCGCTGCGTCTGCGTCGTCGTCGGCGTCTTCTGCGCCGGGCAAGAGCGAGGTGCTGTCGGGCACGTCGTTCGCGCGCACCGTCGACGTCAAGGCGCGCGGTGTCTTGCGCATGCGCAGCACCGGCGGCGTCTGCGGCGTCAGCGAAGGCGGCGTCGTGCTCGCTGCCGAAGGCATGGGCGGCGGCTGCGACCTGCGCGTCGTCGTTGAGAAGGGTGCCCACAACCTGGTTGTGCGTTCGTTTGCCGGCGCGCCGTTGGCCGGAACGCTGGCCTGGACCTTCGAGCCCGTCGTCGTCGTCGACGAGGGCGTCGGCAAAGACGTCGTCGTGCAACCCGGCGAAGCCCGCGTCTTCGAGGTCACGCTGCGCGGCAAAGGCGAGCTCGGCATCGGCATCAAGGTCGACGCCGAGGTGCTCGAGTGCGCGCTGTTGAACACGAACCAAGAGGTGGTCGCTGACGGGTGCCAGATCTTCGGTGTGTTCGAGAAGGGCACCTACTTCTTGCGCGTCGAGGCACCACCCGACGTCGCCCCCAAGAGGTTCGCCCCCGTCGTCTTCGGCCTCAAAGGCGCCGACGTCGACGTCCCCGACGACTACTTGCGCGACTTCTTCACCCGCATTCCCCGTCCCGCTCCCCCGGCCTCTGCCGATGCCTCGAAGGAGGTGCACTGATGCTGACCCCCCAAAGCCAGCGACACTCCAAGGGTTCCTCTCCGCAAAGCCTCCGCGTCACCCCTGGAGCCTCGTCGCGTTCCGCTCTCCCCGCTCTCTCTGCGCTCTCTCGTGTCGCCCTCGCCTCCACCGTCGTCGCCGCCGTCGCTGGCATCGGCTTCGCGATCGCCGACGCCTACAAGCCCGCTGACCGCGTCGTGCGCGCCGCCCCCGCGTCGACCGAGGTGCTGCCCGAGCGCTTTCTTCGCGGCTACGACCCGATCACGGTGACGTTCACCGGTGATCAAGTGAGCGGTCCCGGACCGGGCGATGACGTTTCGTCGTTCGCGCAACTGAGACCGGCGTGGCCCGGCGCCTGGACATGGGCCGACAAGCGCACGCTGCAGTTTCGCCCGGCCGAGCCGTGGCCGGCGTTGGCCCGGTTCAACGTCGACGCGCGTGGCTCCGGCGGTGGGGGCAGCGCCAAGATCCTGACCACCATGATGGCCGCCCCGATCGAGATGCAGCCCGCCAATGGCGCGCAGGGCTTGCCGCCGTTCCACACGCTGACTTTGACGTTTCCGCAACCGTTGGATGTGGCTGCGCTCAAGCAAATGATCCGGCTCGAGGTGCGCGAGCTGCCCGGCCTCGCCGACTCACCGCGCCGCCAGGTCGACAAGTTTCAGCTCGCGCTCTTGCCGCGCGCCGACCAGAAAGCCGCCGCTGTCTACGCCGTCAGCTTCGACGGCGACATCGGCGAAGGCCAGATGCTCGTCGCCACCGTCGCCCTCGCGTTGGGAGATGAGCAGAGCTCGCTCTGGGTCGGACGCGCCTCGACGCGCACCGACTTTCACCTCGAAGAGGTCGTCTGCGGCGGCCAACGCCTCGGCATCACCGGCTCACCGAAGGCGCCGAAAGAGCAGGCCCTCGACTGCGGCAGCGCCGGCGAAGTGCCGCAGCTGGTCTTCTCGTCGCCGGTGAAAGACCTCTCGCTGACGACGCTGAAGAAGCTCGTGCGCCTCGAGCCCGCCGTGCCCGACCTGAAGCCGACGCTGTTCGGCAAGCGCGTGCAGCTCGAAGGACGCTTCGTGCCCGACACGCTCTACCGCCTGCGCATCGCCGACGCCCCCGTCTTCGACGACCTCGGCCGCCGCCTGCAGAACCCCGGCGACGCCGACGTCTACTTCTTCGTCGGCTGGAAGAAGCCGTTTCTGCGATCGAAGAAGGGAAACCTGACGGTCGAGCAACGCGGCCCACGCATGCTGCCGATGGTCGGCTACGGCGAGACGCGCGCCGACGTGCGCGTGCACAAGATCGATCCGCTGCACGTAGGTTTGTGGCCGTTTCCCGACGAGCCCGTCGTCGTCAACGAAGAGGACGCGCCGCCGTTTCCCGGTGAAGAGCCGCAGAACGCCGACCGCCCTGATGGTGTGTCGCGCAACGAATTGGTCGCCCATCTGCGCATGCTCGGATCGCCGCAGGCCTCGCGCCTCGTCGACCTGCCCCTCGCCGACAAAGGCGGCAGCACCAACTTCGGCCTCGACATCGGCCCCCTCGTCGACGACGCCCCCGGCTCTCCGGGTCGGCAGAAGCCCGGCACCTACCTCGTCGGCGTGCGCCGCCTGACGGGCGCGCCCGAGCGCGTGTGGAGCCGCGTGCAGGTCACGAACCTCTCGCTCACCGCGGTCGAAGAGCGCACGCAGGCTGTGTTCTTTGTGAAGACCCTCGACGGCGCCGCCCCCGTCGCTGGCGCCAGCATCACCATCGAAGCCATCGAAGAAGCCAAAGGCAACGTCGTCACGAAGACGCTGACGACTGACGCGACAGGAAAGGCGTCGCTGGCGCCGCAGAAAGACTGGCGGCAGCTGCTGCGCATCGTCGTTTCATCAAACGACGATGTGATGGTGCTCGACCCCAACGACGCGCCGCCGCGCTTCTTCAACAACCATTGGTCGCCCGGCGGCAGCTGGCTCTCGATGCTCAATGAGCAGGCGCCGCCGCCGAAGAACGACGTCACCCTCGGCTTCTTGTTCACCGAGCGGCCCATCTACCGCCCCGGCGAGAAGGTCTACGTGAAGGGCTTCGCCCGCGAGCGTCGCAACGGCGTGTTGCAGCTGCCGGCGGCGACGATGGTCAACAGCGTGCTCACGCCGCCCAGGCTGAGCATCAAGATCGACGGACCGGGCAACCAGCAGTGGGTGCTGCCGACGACGACGTCTTCGCTCTACGGCGGCGACGCGATCTTTCAAGAGAAAGACCCGCCCACCGGCTGGTACACGGCGTCGCTGGTGCTGTCGTCGACGTCGGCCGTGATCGCGACCCGCAAGTTTCAGATCGAGGCCTACAAGCTGCCGACCTTCGAGGTGCAGCTGAGCGGTCCGTCAAAGGCGCGACTCGACCAGCCCTTCAGCGTCAAGGCCGTCGCCCGCTACTACGCCGGCGGCAACGTCGCTGGTCAGCCGATCCGCTGGACGGTCTCGCGCCGCAGCGCCTGGCACGTGCCCGCCGGCCGCGAAGGCTTTCTCTTCGCGTCGTCGTCGCAGTTCGCCCGCCCCGAGGCCCGCTCGCGCGAAGAGACCACCGAGAAGAGCGGGACCCTTCAAGACGACGGTTCAGACAACATCGAAATGAACCCGCAGAAAGACATCGACGGCTCGCCGCGCGTCTACCGCTTCGAGGCCACCGTCACCGGCGCCGACGACCAAGAGGTCAGCGCCGTCACCGAGGTGCTGGCGCTGCCGCCCTTCGTCATGGGCATGAAGCTCACGCGTTTCGCCAAGACCGCCACCAGCGTCTCACCCGAAGTCATCGCTGTCGGCGTCGACGACAAAGCCATCGCTGGCCAGAAGGTCGAGGTGCGCCTGTACAAGCGCGCGTGGCACTCGCACCTGCGCGAGTCGCATTTCGCCACCGGCGAGGCCAGCTACGTCACCGAGCAAGAAGACACGAAGATCAGCGAGAAGACGGTGACGACGACGACTGAGCCGCTGCGCGTCGACTTCCCCGTCAGCGCCGCCGGCGTCTACGTCGTCGAGCTCGTCGCCAAAGACAAGCTGGGCCGCGTGCAGACGCTGAGCGCCGACCTCTACCTCGGCGGCAAAGAGCCGGTGGCCTGGCAGAAGGGACAGGCCGGCGTCTTCGAGCTGGTCACCGACAAGCCCAGCTATGTGCCCGGCGAGACCGCCAACATCGTCGTCAAGTCGCCGTTCACGAAGGCGAAGGCTCTCGTGATCATCGAGCAGCCGAAGGGCAACGAGTACCGCACCGTCGACGTCGAAGGCGGCCAGGCCACCATCAGCGTTCCCATCACCCGCGAGGTCACGCCCAACTTGCCCGTGCACGTGGTGTTGATGCGCGGACGCCTGGGTGATTCCAAAACTGACGATGCGCCGTACCGCCCGCAGTCCGTCGGCTCGTCGATCGACATCGAGGTGGCGCCGTCGAAGAACCAGATCAAGGTCGAGCTGACGCATCCCGAGAGCGCGCGCCCTGGCGCCACCGTCGACGTCGGCATCTCACTCAAAGACGACAAAGGCGCAGGCATCGGCGGTGAAGCGACGCTGTGGCTCGTCGACGAAGCCGTGCTCGCGCTCGCCAAAGAAGGCCCCCTCGACCCGCTGACCGCCATGATCGTGCGCAACCAGCGCGACGCCACCGTCTCTGACACCCGCAACAACGTCGTCGGCAGAGTCATCGAAGAAGAAGCCCCCGGCGGCGACGGCGCCGAAGACGACGCCGAAAAAGCCGGCATGGCCAAGCGCCGCGTGCGCAAGAATTTTCAAACCGTGCCCTTCTACCAGGCGACCGTGCAGGTGCCGGCGAGCGGCCCCTCTGCGGGACGCGTCGTCGTCAAAGTGCCCTTGAGCGATGACCTCACCAACTTCGTCGTCCGCTGTGTCGCCGTGAGTGGCGCCGAGCGCTTCGGCAAAGACGAGTCAAAGCTCAAGGTGCGCTTGCCGGTGTTGGTGCAGCCGCAGCTGCCGCGCTTCGTGCGCCAGGGCGACAAATTCGACGGCGGCGGCGTCGCCCGCCTCGTCGAAGGCAAAGGCGGCCCCGGCGTCGTCAAAGCAGAATACAGCGGCCCCGTCGTCGAACGAAAGCGCAGCAAAGACATCACCCTCCAAGAGAACAAGGCCGAGAGCGTGACGTTCCCCGTCGAGGTGAAGGCCGGCACCTCGAACGACAACGAGATCGCCGTGAAGATGGAGGTGTTCCGCAAGTCCGACGGCGTCGGCGATGCCTTCGAGGTGAGGATTCCGGTGTATCCTGATGTCGAGTGGCGCAACGTCAATTTCTTAGACGACGTCGGTCCCACGAAGAAGACGCTGAAGGCGCCGACCGAGAAGGCGCGGGCGGGCACGATGAGCACGTCGGTGGTGGCGACGCATGTGCCCGGCCTGCTCGAGACCTTCGGCGCGCTCGAGTACCTCGAGGCCTATCCGCACGGCTGCCTCGAGCAAAAGATGTCGCAGCTGTCGCCGCAGATGGGCCTCGCTCGCATCTCATCGCGCTTGGGTGGTTTCATCTACAGCGCAGGCATCAAGTCTCACGTCGAAAGACTGCTGGGCGAGATGCCCCTCTACATGGACCAAAACGGCCTGTTCGGCTTCTGGCCCGGCAGCAGCGGCGACGTGCAGCTGACGTCGGTCGCCCTCGAATTCATCGCCCTCGCCGAAGAGCTGAAGGTGAAGGTCGATCCGGCGTTGAAGCAAAAGGCGGCCGAGTCGCTGAAGCAATCGCTGCGCTCTGACTACGCGTGGAGCGGCGCGTACACGGCGTGGCGCACGACGCTGCAGGCCTCTGCCTTGCGCTCGCTCGTCCGCATCGGCGACGTCGACGAGCACTACCTCGTCGACCTGATGCGCACCCGCAAAGCCCTCGACGCCGGCGCCCGCGCTGAGCTCGCGCTCGCGATGCTCGGCAAGAAGAGCTCGTTCGGCAGCGACCTCGACACGCTCAAGGGCGAGCTGTGGTCGTCGGTCACCTTCAACCAGGTCGAAGGCAAACGCGTCGTCGTTGGCCTCAACGATCCGCGCAGCGATTGGGGCGGACAGATGCTGGGTTCGACGACGTCGTCGCTGGCCACGGTCTTTCAGGCGCTCGTCTTGCTCGACCCAAAGAACCCCGACTTGAACCTCGTGCTCGAGGCGCTCTTGCAGCGCGCCCGCGGCCGCCAGGGCTGGGGCTCGACGTGGGACAACCGCGCCGCCATCCGCGCCCTCATCACCTATCTCGAGGTAGCGGACCCGGCGAAGACCGAGACCAAGCTCACCATCAACGAGAAGTCGTTTGTGCTCGACGGCGCGATGAAGATCGCGCGCCACGAATACAACGGCGAGGTGCTGCCGTCGGCGCAGGCCACCGGACAGCCCGTGCGCGCCCGCGTGCGCTACCGGTATTTGCCCGAGACCCCCGGCGACCGCCTCTCTGCCGTCAAAGCCGGCTTTCTCGTCACGCGCAGCATGACGCTCTACCCGAAAGACGGCGGCGTGGCCCAACGCAGCGACGACAAAAAAGCCGACGAACGCAGCGTCTCCGTCGGCGACGTCGTCGAAGTCCACGCCCGCTTCACCACCGACGTCGGCCGCAGCAACGTCGCCTTTGTCGTCCCCTTCGCCGCCGGCTTCGAGCCGCTGAACCCTGAGCTGCTGACGTCGTCGTCTGAGGCCAAGCCGTCAGAGGCGGATTCGACGACGCCGCTGTACACGGCCCGCCTCGATCACGAGGTCCGCTACTACTTCTCGTCGTTGTCGAAGGGCACCTACTCCTTCCACTTCCGCTTGAAGGCCATCACCGCGGGCTCGTTCGTGCACCCCGGCGCCCGCGCCGAGCTCATGTACGACGAGGCCGTCATGGGCACCTCAGACGGCATGCGCGTCATCGTCGCCAGGGGCGCTGCTGAGTGATGGAGAAGGCCCCCCTGGCCCCCCGCAACCGGGGGGAAGTCGCCACCCCTGACAGCGTCGTCGACGAGGCGGCTGCTTCGAGCGCGACGATGCCACGGGGCTCGACCTCC
>JANNAY010000899.1:0-2969 GCA_031384945.1 Deltaproteobacteria bacterium | reverse complement strand
CGATGGCGGCGGTGATGGCGAGGCGCTCTTTGGCGAGCTTGCGCTGCACGCGGTCGACGAATTCGGCGTCGAGGGCGGCGCCGCCCAGGACGTCGACGGCGGCGAGGACGATGGCGCGGGCGTCGGTGGCGGTGAACGCGTGGTGCAGCGTCAGGCCGAGCATCGGGTTGCCGGTGAGGTAGCGACGACGTCCGATCTCGCGCTCGGCGGACAAGAGCGCGCGCTCGGCCTTCGCGCCGCCCTGCATGAATCCAGAGTTGGCGTCGGCGGCGAGGGCTCTGACGTCGTCGATGCCTTCGCCGTAGACGATGGCGAGGGCGGTCTGCAGCGCGTGGCGCGGTTGCGCGTCGTGGCCTGTGGCGGCGGCGGCGACGACGACGATGTCGGCGACCACGGCCAACATGCGGATGACCGGGAACAATTCTTCGACGTCGCGCGACAACACCTGCGTGGGCCGCAGCTGCGGCGCGCCGACAGCGAGTCCGCGCGCCGCACCCATGGCCAGCGCCAGACGCCGCGCCCGCGTCACGCTCTGCAGCGACGGCGGCACCGTCGTCGACGTCGACGTCTTCTCCGCCGCCGCGCGCGGCGCGAAGCTCTCGTCGAGCAGGTGCAACAACCAGCGGCGGCGCACCGTCACGGCTCGTCTCCACCGGCGACATCAGCAGCGACGTCGGCGGCGTCGGCGGCATCAACGGCGACGACAGCGTCGAGGCTGGCGACGCGGTCGTCGTCGAGCAGCTTCTGCTCGTTCTTTTGTCGACGACGTTTCACGAACAAATCGGGGCGGTGGCGGCGCGTGAGCAGCAGCGCGTCTTTCTGGCGGGCCTTGTCGATGGCGCCGTGGTTGCCCGACAGCAGCACCGCCGGCAGCGCCTTGCCCGCGTAGCGCACGGGGCGCGTGTAGTGCCGGTGCTCGAGCAGGCCGTCGTCGCCGTGGGATTCGTGGATGGCGCTTTTGTCGTTGCCGAGCACGCCGGGCAACAGGCGCACGACGGCGTCGGTCATCAACAGCGCCGGCAATTCGCCGCCGGTGAGCACGATGTCGCCGCAGCTGACGACGTCGTCGACGAATTCGACGACGCGGGCGTCGACGCCTTCGTAGCGGCCGCAGACGAAGACGATGTGGTCGACGTCGGTGCTCCACTGCTTCGCCATCTGCTGCGTAAATGGCTTGCCGCGCGCGTCGGGCAGCACGACCTTGATGCGCGCGCGCGGAAACGACGATCGCGCGATCGCGTCGTCGATGCAGGGCTTCACGACATCGATGCGCAGCACCATGCCGGCGCCCCCGCCGGCGGGGCGGTCGTCGACGGTGTGGTGCTTGTCGGTCGAAAAATCACGCAGCTGCACGGCGTCGACGACGAAGTCGCCTTTGTCTTGCGCGCGCCCGAGGATCGAAGCGCAAGCGACTGGGGCGATCATCTCGGGGAACAGGGTCAAGAAGCTGACGCGCACAGACTCGTTCTCACTCGCTCTCGTTCTCGCTCGGTCTCGGTCTCGGTCTCGGTCTCGGTCTCGGTCTCAGCCGGCCGTGACGGTGACGCCGTCGACGAGCACGTGCGGGCACTCGGTGGTCATGTTTCTGTGCAGCGTGTGGCCGATGCCGGCGATGCGCTGCAGCAGGTCGTAGACATTGCCGGCGATCAGTGTCTCTTGGACGGGCGCGATCTTCACGCCATTCTTCACCAAGAATGATCCCTTGGCGACGCCGCTGAAGTCGCCGCTGACTTCGTCGACGTTGCCGGAGAAGCGGCCGACGAACAGCCCGTTCTTGAGGTCTTTGAGCAATTGCTCGTCGCTGCGCGTGCCGGGCGCGACGCGCAGGTTCGTCGTGGAAATTCCCGGCAGCGAGCGCGCCGATCCGCCAGCGTGGCCGGTTGACCGCTTTTGCGCCCGCTTCGCCGTCTTTCCATCGTACATGAAGTGGTGCAAGACGCCGTCACCCACCAACACGGTGCGGCGGTGCGGCAGCCCCTCGCGATCGAAGGGGCCGCTGCCGAGGCCGCCGGGCAGGGTGCCGTCGTCGACGACGAAGAGGCCTTTGCTGGCGATCTGTTCGCCGAGCTTGTTCTTCAAGCGGCTCTTGCCCTTGAGCACGGTGTCGCCGTCGACGGCCGACAACAACGCGCCGAGAAAGATCTCTTCGAAGGCGTCGGCCGAGAAGAGGGCGGCGCCGCTGTAGCTCGGTCCCTTCTTCGGGTTGAGCAGCGCGAGCACCTGCTTCGAGAACAGGCGACCGCTCTTTTTGACGTCGACGTCGTCGACGACGCGGGCGGCGTCGAAGACGTGGTCGAAGCTGCCGACGTCTTCGCCCCCTCTGCCATCAGACTGAATCGCCATGCCGAACACGCCCCACGTCAGCGCGGCGTCGGTGTCTTCTGCTCGAACGCCTTTGCTGGTGGCGATGGCGCTGGTGCCGTGTTGGGCGGTGACGCTGCCGCTGTCGACGCTGACCTTCTTCTTTCCCCCCTTCTTCGATGAGGGCGCGCCTGAGAGCGAAGCCGCCAACAATTCGCGGGCCATGTTGACGGTGTCGTCGACGGTGAGCGCAGCGACGCGCGGATCGTTGAGGCCGCCGATGGGACGCAGCGGCATCGGGTCGACGAGGTCGTTGGCGACGTCGGCGGGTGATGCTTTGGCGATGGCGAGGGCGTCGTCGATGGCTTCGTCGAGCGAGGCGCCGTCTTTGCGGTTCACATACGCGAAGCCCAATTGGTTGTTGACGATGACGCGGATGCCGAACGCCTCGTGCTCAGCGACGGACGCGCCCTTGAGCTCGTTCTGCTCGAGGCTCACCGACGTCGCCGTCACGTGCTCGCCCCACACCTCGCACTGGCCCGCGCCCTTCTTGAGCGCGCGCTTCATCACCACCTCGCAGACGTCGAGCAGGCCCATCGTCGCGATGCCGCCAGAGCTGGTCATTCTTCAGCCTTCTTTCCCAGATGAGGGGTTCGTGCCGGCGAGCG
>JANNAY010000857.1:0-10310 GCA_031384945.1 Deltaproteobacteria bacterium | reverse complement strand
CATCGCCTGCAGGGTCCGTTGTTCAGCCGTCGTGAGTTTCAGTCCTTGAAAGCGCGGTTTTGCTGCCATCGCCCTCGCAGATCAGCCCACGTCGCCCGAAGCAATTCCCGTGTGATCACTGCGTGTCGGTCGCAGGACTAGCTCTCGAGGAACGGCCCTCGTGGCGTCGTCGGCTTCGACGGCAGCCGCGCCCACCGTGAGAGCGCTCACAGCAGCGACGCGGATCAGAGGGCGCATGCCCAACCCGTGGCGTGAACAAACACCTGCTCGACCCCGGCCTCATCCTCGCAGCCCTGATCGTCGCGCTGCTCGTCGGCGTCGCCGCCCACGCCAACAGCAGCGCCGGCGTCACCATCGACGAAGGCAGCGCCGACGCCGACGACACAGGCAGAGCGTTTCGCGTCTGGCCCGGCATGGGCGTCGGCGCCAAGACCCTCGGCAGCAGCACAGGCGCGCTCGGCATGGAGCAGCTGTCGTTCTCGATGCCCCTGCTCGACTGGGTCGAGCCCGACGTCACCGTCGCCATCGGCGTCAACGGCGGCAGCTACGACCTGACGAGCACCGAGGTGGTGAACCGCTTCTCGTTCGGGCTTCGCTGGTTCTTGCCCCTCGAAGGGATGACCAGCCACGACGTCGACAGCCTCGTGCGACCGATGGCGTGGACGGCCATTCACCACGGCCACAAGGTGACGCTCGGCAACGCGCTCGCGAACCCGATCGCGGCGACGTTGACGTCAACAGACGCCGGCGTCGGCCACCTCACCGGGCTCGAAGGCGGCGTCGGCGTCTTGCTCGCCCTGCCGATCGACGGCCAGAGCTACCCGCTGATGCTGCGCGCCGGCGCCTCGTGGCTGCCGACCTTCGTCTCCAACCACCCCGACGGATCCGCCGTCGACGACGTGCTCGTCGTCGTCGACATCGCCGTCGGCCTGCCGATCCTGTTCGACAGGACTTGACAACTGAAGATGAGAACGATTATCAGTATCACTATGATGAACCCGTCGATCTCGAAGAAGAGCGAACTCCGCTGCCGCTGCGGCTGCCTGCTGGCCAAGATCTCGATGCCGGTCACGGTGTCGTTCGACAGCGGCGCCACAGGCATCGAGATCCGCTGCCGTCGCTGCAAGGCGCACGCGGTGCTCGTGCCGGGCGCCAGCAGCGACGACGAGCTGCGCGCCGCCGAGTGAAACGCCGGTCCGTTTCGCCCGAAACGATCCGGTCGCCTACGCAACGCAACGTGTGCAGCGCTCCCGCCGTACGGTGATCTGTGCTCGATGGTTCCCGACCTGTGCTGGTTCTCGTCGTCGACGACTTTCCCGACACCGTCGACCTCGTGACCGAGCTGCTGTGCGACGCCGGCTACTCCGTCGCCCTCGCCTTTGATGGCAAAGACGCCGTCGCCCGCGCCATCGACGCCCACCCCGACGTCATCATCATGGACCTCGCGATGCCCCACCTCGACGGCCTCGCCGCCACGCGGGTGTTGAAGGCCGATCCGCGCACGAGCGGCATCCCCGTGGTGCTCTACACGGCGCACCCCGGCGCCGAGATCGACGTCGTCGCCCGCGCCGCTGGCTGCGCCGTCGTCGTCGGCAAGCCGGCCCCGAGCAAGCACCTGCTGCAAGCGGTCGACGACGTGTTGCGCGCGCAATCCGCCTAGACGCAGAGTGCGCGCGTGTCGCGTGTGCTCGCCCGCGTGAAGGGCTCTCCAACGATCTTTCCCTTCGCCGACAGCGCGGCTGAGCTGCTGTTTGGCTCACGTGCGCTCAAAACGTTGCAAGAAGAAGAAGCCCGCGCCGCCGGCTTCGACGTCGTCGACGTCGACGAAGGCGCTGTCTACGGCGCAGGCGTCTTCGCTGCCGTCAACGCCGACGTCGTCTTCAACGCCGCCGCCCTCAGCGCCGTCGTCGACGCCAGCGCCTCACGGGGCAAGATCGTCCGCGCGACGGTCAAACACCGAACGCCGCTCTTCACGGCCTCGACCCGCTTGCTCGACGTCAACGGCGATCTCGCGCTGCCGCTGATCGCCGGCGATCTCCAGGGCAAGCGCGGCTTTGGCGCCGATGAAGACGTCTGCGTCGCCGACGAAGACGGCTGCGTCGTCGTCGACACGCGCCCGTATGGCAAGGCGCCGCACGAGCTGCGCATCGCCCGCGTGCAGCGCCTGTTGGGTCGTGCAACCCATTGGTTGCACGTCTTGGATCTCTCGCTGGCGGCGCTGCAGACGCGGTTGGCGCATCCGACGACGACGCCCCACAAGCCGAAGAAGAAGCCGTTCATCCATCCGCATGCGTTCGTCGAAAACAGCGTCATCGGCAGCGGCGTGCGCGTCGAAGCCGGCGCCGCCATCATCGACAGCGTCGTCGGCGACGACGTCATCGTGGCCGACCACACGGTGATCCACAGCTCGGTGATCGGCGATGGCTGTCGCACGCTGGTCGACACCCACCTGCGGCGCGTGGTCGCGATGCCGGGGTCGACGCTGTCGAACCTCGACATGCAAGACGCCATCTTTGGCCGCGAGATCTTTCTCACCACCAGCGCCGGCTACTTCGCCGACGCACCCGGCCGAGACGTCGTCGTCGACGGCAAAGACAGCGGCCGCGCCGTGCTCGGCGGCGCCATCGGCGCCCGCACCGTGCTCGGATCGCGTGCGCTCATGCGCTGCGGGTTGGCGCTGCCGCCGCAGCTGCTGGTCGTCGCCCGCCCCGGCGAGGCGCTCGGCAAGGTCGACGAGAAGTCATTGGCGAAGTCGCTCTCGAAGCTGGGCGATCGATCGCGCGACGTCTGAGCCTGCCGCACATCAAAGAGCACAACGAAGTCACGACACGCACCGAGATTCTGGAGGAGAACCCCATGACCCGCATCGACATCCCCGCCGACAAACGCGAAAAACTCTGCGCGCTCTTGAACACCAACCTCGCAGGTGGGCTCGATCTCGCGCTCGCCATCAAGCAGGCCCATTGGAACGTGAAAGGTCCGACCTTTCGCGAGCTGCACGAGCTGTTCGACATGCTGCGCACCAACATCGACGTGCACAACGACGACATGGCCGAGCGCATCGCCACCCTCGGCGGCACCGCCAAAGGCACCGTGCAGGCGGTGACGTCGACGACGAAGCTGCCGGCGTTTCCCATCGATGATCACAACGGCGCGTCGCTGACGACGGCGTTGGCTGATCGCTACGCCGCGCACGGCAAGAGCGTCAGAGCCGCCATCGACGAATCCGCCGCCCTCGGCGACGCCGTCAGCGCCGACCTGTTCACCGGCATCACCCGCGGCCTCGACAAAGATCTGTGGTTCCTCGAGAGCCACCTGGCGAAGTGATCTTCGTCGACAACGGCTGACGTTTGGGTCTTTGCGTCGTCGTGCGGCCGGCCTTAGCGTCGAGGCATGACGCGTGTGAAGCTCCAAGACTTTCTGAACCGTCACCAGCTTCAGGCCGTCGACGTGCAGAAGCTGGCGGCGACGCCCACGCTGCAGCCCATCGCCAACGCCAACGTCGACGTCGACGGCGACGGCGTCGTCAGCGGCGCCGTCGAGATGGAGAAGCTGTACAAGCAGCTGCTCGCCCTCGATTCGTCGGGCACGACGACGACGGGGTTCGAGACGGCGTCGCCGGCGGGGCAGGCGTATTCGACGTTGTCGACGCTCTTGCGGCAGAAGACCGGCACCGATCAACCCCTCGGCAACCGCGCGCTGTCGTCGACGTCAGAGCTCGCGCAGGTCTTCGCCGGCGGCACGCCCGCGGTGGTGTTGAAGCGCGTCGATGGACAAAAGACCGTCGGCACCGGCCTTGTGCAAGACGCCCTCAACGTCGTCACGCCCGGCGCCGTCAACCTCGGCGCCACCCAGCAGAACCGCGGCATCTTCGGTCCCGGCACCGAGACCGCCATCAAGGCGTTCCAGACCGCGCACCAGCTGACCGCCAGCGGTGTCGTCGACAAGGCCACCGCCGAAGCCCTCGACCTCGCCCTCGCCAACGTGCGCAGCCCCGGCCTGCCGACGCCGACCTCGACGCCGACGCCGACGACGCCAACGACGCCGACCTCGACGCCGACCTCGACGCCGACCTCGACGCCGAGCACGCCCGCGTCGTCTGGCGCCAGCAACGCCCGCTTCGTCGGCGACACCGCCCTCGACGACGTCAGAGCCGGCCGCGCCACCGTCGGCAGCGGCGCCCGTGGACCGCACGTCATGAAGCTGCAGCAGGCGCTGCTCGACATGGGCTTCTCGATGCGTCCGTACCCCGGCACCAGCGGCGCCCTCGTCGGCGGCGTCGACGGCGCCTGGGGCGGCCAGTGCGAGACGTGCGTGAAGAATTTCCAGGCCCACGCCAAGGCCGCCGGATACGCCGGCGTCACGGTCACCGGCACCGTCGACGCAGCGACGTTCAAGGCGATGGAGGCGCTGGCCCCTGCGCCGGGCACGACGTCGTGGACGTCGGGTCAGCCGCAGCAAGCTCCCGCGCCCTACTGGCAAGGACAGCAGCTGCGCGTCGTCGTCGTGAAGAACCAACACCGCACGTTTCTCTACGACGCCAACGGCAAGGTCGCCGGCATCTTTGCGAACGCCGTCGGCGCGCAGGGCACCGCCACCGCGAGCGGCCTCAAGAAGGTCACCGGCTTCTTGAACGAACAAGACTGCAAAAATCTCTCGCAGCGCCTGTGGGGCAACGACAACTCATTCGGCAAACGCCTCGTCGATTTGTCGTGGGTCAGCGGCACCGCCACGAGAAGCGGCGAAGAGCTGCATGGCACATTCGACTACAAAAATATGGGCAAAGACGTGTCGCATGGCTGTATGCGGCACTACAACGAAGACATCCTTGTGATGTTTGGTGCGCTCAAGATGGGCGACAAGGTCGCGGTGGTCGAGTCCCTCGATGACGTGCACCTGACGCAGTCGTCGTCGACGCCCAACGTCTGACGAGGTCTCTGTGTCCAAAGTGATGTCCGCCGTCGTCGCTGCCCTCGTTGGCGCTGTCGTCGTCGAAGGCGCCCTGCTCGTCGACGCCCGCGATCGCATCGCGGCCCTTGAGAGCCACGCGCCTTCTTCTTCTTCGTCGTCTCCTTCTTCCGCGCCTTCGCCTCCGTCGTCTTCGCGCGTCTCCCGCGGCGACGACGACGATCGGCAGGCGCGCCGCGAAGAGCGCCGCCGCGCCCGCGGCAACGGCAACGGCAGCGGCGACGACGGCGACGCGTTCTTCGGCGCGCCGACGACGACGCCGCCGACGGCAAAGGCGCCAACGACACAGGCGCCGGCGTCGCCGGAAGAGGCGAAGGTGCAAGAGGCGGTGCGCAGCGAGCTGCGCCGCATCGACGACGAGCGCGAGCAGAGCCGCGACGAGCGGCGCGCGCAGCGGGTCAAAGACAAGGTCGCCGAATTCGCCGCCGCGCAGCAGCTGCCGCCGGCGACGACGACGACGCTGACCAACATGCTGGTGGCCGAGCAGGCCGAGCTGCGGCAGATCTTTCAGGACGCCCGCGAGAACGACTCGTTCGACGGCGTCCGCGACCGGGTGCGCGAGCTGCGCAAGAAGACCGACGACAACGCCAGCGCCCTCCTCGAAGACGACGCCAAGGCCGCGTTCTCCGACATGCGCGAGCAGGAAGCCGATCGCTTCCGCGGCGGCTTCTTTGGCGGCGCGGGTGGTGGCGGCCGCTGAGGCGTGTCCGAAAGGGCCGAGACTTTGACCGCGGGTCGGGTGAGCCGGTATCCCACCGGCCCGTGTTCTTCCGCACAACCGCCCTGCTGGTTCTGCTCGCCGTCTCAGCCCGCGCTGACGTGCCGCCGGATCGTTTGGCTGCGATTTTGGCGCGGGCGCTGGCCTACGACCGGGCGCTGAAAGAGCGCGCCGGCGAGTCCGTCGACGTCGCTGTCGTGTGGAAGTCCGATGACACCACCGCCGCGCCGAAGGCCAAGGCCGTGGCGACGGCGTGGAAGGCGTTGGGCGATCTCAAGATCGCGGGGCTGCCGTTGCATGTGCACGAGCAAGCCTTCGTCACAGCCGACGCCAACGCCGCCGCCTTCAAAGCCGCCAACGTCGACGCCGTCTTCGTCGTCGGATCCTTCGGCGCCGACCTGCCGCGGCTGTTGGCGAGCGCCAACGCCCAGCACGCCGTGACCATGGCCGGCGCGCGCGCCCCCGTCAGCGAGGGCGTCGCCATCGGCGTCGACGCGGTCGGCGACAAGGCCACCATCTTCGTCAACGTCGCCGGCGCCAAGAGCTCTGGCGCCAACTTTGCCGCCGACCTCTTGCGGGTCGCCACCGTCATCAAACCGGGAGAACCATGAAGGTACGTTCAAGCCTGCTGCTCGCTGCGTGTCACGTCGCTGCCGGGGTCGCTCACGCCGACGTCGACGCCACCGACATCTCGCAGGTGCCCATCGAAGCGCTGCTCAACACGCCGACGACGGTGGCGTCGACCAAGGCGACGGTGCTGCGCGAGTCGCCTGGCGTCGTCACCGTCATCACCCAGGGCGAGCTCGAGCGCATGGGCGCGCGCGACCTCACCGACGTGCTGCACCTCGTGCCCGGCTTCGAGATGGCCGTCGACGTCTCGGGCGGCGTCGGCATCGGCTTTCGCGGCAACTGGGCCCACGAGGGCAAGGTGCTTTTGCTCGTCGACGGTGTCGAGTTCAATGAGATTTTATATTATACGACCGTGTTCGGTCATCACTTCCCAATGAACGACATCGATCGCATCGAGATCATCCGCGGACCGGGCTCGGCCACCTACGGTGGTGCGGCCGAGCTCGCGGTCATCAACGTCATCACCACCAGCGGCGCCGCCCGCCGCAGCATCGCCGGCTACGGCAGCGCCGGCCACACCGGCACGGTGGTCTCGCGCCTCAACGGCGGGCTGTCGTACGGCCAGGCCTTTGATGACGGCGTGCTCGAGGGACTCGACCTCACCGCCGACGTCTACGGCGGCACCGGCATCCGCAGCGACGGCACCTACACCGACGTCTTTGGCACCTCGTACGACATGAGCCGCGCCTCGCAACTCGACCCGCTCTTCGTCAACCTCGGCGGCCGCTACAAAGGCCTCGAAGCCCGCTTCATCTTCGACTACTACCGAACGACCCAGCAAGACGGTTACACCGAAGCTCTCGAGCGGCCCTTCTCAATCGACTTTCCAGCTTGGTTCTTCAATCTCAAGTACGTTTGGAAGCTGAGTGATACGCTGACCCTCACGCCGCGCGTCGAGCTCAAGCGGCAAAACCCCTGGCGCAACCTCGATGCCGAGCCACCGGTGCAGCTCAACCTCGTCGCGACGCGGGCCAAAGCCGGCCTCGTGTTGC
The DNA here is from genome assembly GCA_031384945.1 of Deltaproteobacteria bacterium. GTDB lineage: Bacteria > Myxococcota > UBA727 > UBA727 > VGSZ01 > VGSZ01. The sequence continues at coordinate 3,002 of JANNAY010000857.1, read as the reverse complement.
AGTGGGATCCCACGCCGTCGCTCAACCTCATCGGCGGCCTCGAAGGCTTCGTCGACCACGTGCAAGACGGCGAAGAATCCGTCGCCAGCACCCTCGCCAGCGTCGACTTCGCCAGCTACGGCGGCGCCGACAACACCTTCCAAAACGGCGCAGCTTTCGGACAGCTCTTGTTGAAGACCGACTACTTCAACTTGACGGCCGGTGCGCGTGGCGAGCTGCATTCCAGCTATGGTGGATCCTTCGTCCCTCGCGTCGCTATGACCAAGGTCTTTGATCGAATGCACCTGAAAATGCTGGTGTCAGGTGCCTTCAAGGCCCCGTCGATCTACAACATCATCGTCTCGCCTGACATTCGCCCTGAGCAGGCCCGGGTGCTCGAGGCCGAGGCCGGCGTGCAGCTCACCGACTTTCTGTACGTCACTGGCAACTTGTTCGACATCACGGTGCTCGATCCCATCGTCTACAAGTTCGACGAAGCGAACAACATCGACACATTCAAGAATTTCACCCAGACCGGCAGCCGCGGCATCGAGATCGAGGCGCTCATGAAGGTCGAGCAGGTGCAGATGAATCTCGCCTATTCATTCTATACTTCAGAGTCAAAGAACGAGGTCGATATCTATCAGGTACCTGGACACGATGAGCTGAACCTCGCGTTTCCGCAGCACAAGATCAGCGGCAGCGTCAGCTACTTCGCCACCAAAGACATCTCGCTGACTGGCACGTTTGCCCTGCGCTCTGAGCGCTACGCCGAAGTCGCCGTCGACGACGAAGGCGGCCCCATCTTCGACCCGTTGCCGCCGACGGCGCTGGTGAACACCGTCGCCTACTGCCGCGACCTCGGCATCCACGGCCTCGACGTCTCGCTCGGCGTCTACAACCTGCTCGGCGACAAGTTTCTCTTGCCGCAGGCCTACTACGCCGACCACGCCCCGCTCCCCGCCGAGCCCTTCGAGGTGATGGCGAAGGTTCGCTATCGCTTCGACCTCTGAGATGCCGACGTGACGATGGGCAACACGGCACAACGAACGTTCTCGCTCGGCGCCAAGCTGAGCCTGGTCATCGTCGGCCTCGTCATCGTCATGGTCACGCTGCTGTTGGCGGCGGTGCCGACGCAGATCCGACGCGTCGCCTCTGACTGGGCCGGGCGCCGCGCCGACGGCGTCGCCACCGCCCTCGCCATCGCCGTCCAGGCCGGCGTCGAATTCGACGACGAGGCCGCCGTCGCCGAGCTGCTGCAGCGCATCGGCGCCGTCGACGACGTCGTCTACGGCGTCGTCGTCTCGCAGAAGGGCCGTCAGCTCGGCCGGTGGACGCGCGACGCCGGCGTCGTCATCGACGACCCCGCCGCGCTGCACGCCTCACAGCAAGGGCGCGACGCGATCGTGATCGGACCGGTGCTGCACGTCGCCGTCGACGTCGAAACCAAAGACCCCGCCCAGCGTGGACGGCTCTTTCTTGGCTTCTCGCTCGGCGCCCTCGATCGCGAGCTGCGGCAGAACACGGCGACGTTGCTGCTCGTCGCCCTCGTCGTCGTCATCGTCGGCCTCGGCGCCGCGCTCTACATCGGACGCCGTTTGGCCCGCCCCATTCGCCAGCTGGCGAAGATCACGAGCAACCTGCTCGCCGTCGGCGACCTGCGCATCGACGTCGACGTCGACAGCAACGACGAGACCGGGCTGTTGGCCAAGAGCTTCAGAGAGATGGTCACGCGGCTGCGCGCGATCTTGTTGGAGTTGCGCGAGACGGCCCACGGCCTGCCGCAGATCGGCCAGAGCCTGTCGAGCACGGCCCAGCACGTCGTCAACGGCGCCAACACCGTACTGGCCCGCGCCGATCAGACGTCGGCGGCGACGACCTCGACGTTGGCGTCGCTGCAAGCGTCGTCGGCGGCGGTGGGCACGCTCGATCGCTGCGTCGAACGCACCAACCGTCACGTGGGCGACATGGAGACGAACAACACCACCGTCGCCCGCCAGGTCGGCGCCCTCGTCACGTCCGTCGGTGACACCGTCAACGCCGTCGAGCAGATGGCCCGCTCTGTCGACGAGACCGCTGGCGCTGTGCGTGCGCAAGACGAGGCGATGGCCCGCATGCTGCGCTCGCTGCAGGCCCTCGAAGGCTCGACACGCCAGATCGAAGAGACGGCCACGCGCACGGCGTCGTCGGCGACGGACACGCAGCACAGCGCTCACGCCGGCGTCGCCGCCATCGAGGCGACGTTGCGCGGCATCGGCGAGATTCACCAGGCGTCGATGACGGCCGCGTCGCTCATTCGCGAGCTCGACGAACGCATGAAGCGCATCGACGGCATCGTCGACGTCATCCGCGACGTCGCCGACCAGACGACGCTGTTCTCGCTCAACGCGGCGATCCTGTCGGCCCAGGCTGGCGACCACGGCCGCGGCTTCGCCGTCATCGGCAGCGAGATCAAAGCCCTGGCGCAGCGCACGTCGGCGTCGACGATGGAGATCGGGCAAGTGCTCGGCGAGATCCGCGAGAGCTCACAGAACGCGCGCGCGGCGATGGAGCGCGGCATGGCCGCCGTCGACGTCGGCGTCGGCCTCGGTCAGCAGGCGGCGACGGCCTTGCAGCGCATCAGCGCGTCGGCCTCATCGTCGGTGACGGCGGCCGCGGCCATCGCCGACGCCACCGCGGCCCAGGTCGAAGACACGCAGACGTTGACGGCCGAGCTGCAGCGCATCGCCGACTCGATCGCCCGCATCTCGCAGTCGGCCGACGCCCAGACCTCGAGCAACACGCGCCTGCTGCAGATCGCCCAGCAGATGAAGACGACGACGACGGCGGTGGAGACGTCGACGCGCGAGCAGCGGGCCCGCTCAGACAGCGTGCGCGCCGCCCTGGGCGAGATCACGGCCACCGCCCTCGTCGTGCGGCACGCGCAAGGCGAGCAAACCGTCGAAGCCGAGAAGGTGAAGGGCGCCGTCGTCGCCATGCACGAGGCCGCGCAGCAAGAGACCGAGGCGGCGCGCCAGCTCGAC
>JANNAY010000759.1:0-4332 GCA_031384945.1 Deltaproteobacteria bacterium | reverse complement strand
GCGGCAATGCACTGCTCGGCGGTTGCGCGAGGGCTGTCTGGGTAGACCTCGGTCGTCGTCGTGAAGCGCGCGTTGGTCATGCCCGCGCACAGGCCGAGAGACTTCACCGGGTAGACGATGACGCCTTTGCCGACGACGGGGTCGCCGATGAGGGTGCCGTCGTCGTCGGCGGGGGCGATGTGGGTGACTTTTTCGACGGCGGCGATGATGGCCGCTTGAAAGGCGGGCTGCGGGGCGGCGGCGTTGTCGACGAGGTAGAAGCCGTCGGGGATCGTGCCGGGCTTCGTGTCTTTGCCGTCGCGCGCCGCGAGGGCCGGGCGAAACTCGCTCTCGTCGGTGTCGGTGGTCTCGTGCAGGTCGATGTGCACGAGCACCGTGTCGCGCAGCGGGGCGATGTAGCGCAGCAGCGCCAGTGACTCTTCAGCAGCGCCGTCCGCTTTGAATGAGCGGTTCGGATCGACAGCAGCAGCGTTCCACCGCTGGATGCGCTCGTAGGCCCAGGGGCTGACGCAGGGCGCCACGACGAGGTTGACGCGGCCGGCCCAGGCGGCGGCGTTGTGCTCGAGGAACTGCAAGGCGCCGTGGACGCCGCTGGTCTCGTAGCCGTGGACGCCGCCGGTGACGACGACGACGGGCAAGGCGTCGTTCCAGGCGCGGCTGCGGACGGCGAACAACGAGTGGCCGGAGACGGCGCCGTAGGAGACGACGTCGAAGCGGTCGCGGAGGGCGTCGACGCGGGCGACGACGTCGACGTTGTAGTCGCGGTGCTTCACGCGCCCGGCGAGCCATTGCGCCTTTTCGGCGGCGCCCCACGCAACGCCGGGCGTGCCGATGGGATGAAAGCGCTCGATGGTCGTCGTGGTCGTCGCGGTCGTCGCGGTCGTCGTGGTCGTCGCGGTCGTGGTCATCAGCAGCGCGTCGCCGCCTGCGCTGTCGTCGTCAATGTCGTCCGGTTCGGCTATGCCTGAGGCATGAACGTCGACGTCGCCGGATTGACGCAGCTGTACCGCGCCCACCTCGACGAGCTGCAGCGGCGCACCGACGCGGTCTGTCGCAAGCACGGGCTCGACGGCGTGGTGCTGCACTCAGGAACGCCGGCGAAGAAGACGCAGTTCGACGATCAGTTCTGGCCGCTGGTGACCGTGCCCGTGTTCAAACATTGGCTGCCGCTCAACGTCGAAGGCTGCGCGCTGCTCGTCGAGCCGGGGCAGAAGCCGACGCTGTTCTTCAATGTTGAACGGGGATATTGGGAAGGTCCACCCAGTCCAGAGTCGAATCATTTCTGGCCGTTCTTTCGTGTGGTTGAAGTGCGATCGCCGAGCGAGATCCGGCGGGCGCTCAGCGGCAAGATCGGCGGGCTGGCGGGCGTCGCCGACGATCGCGCGTTCTTGAGCAGCCTCGGGCTGGCCGACGATCGCATCACGCCGAAGGGCCTCGTCGACGACCTCGACGCGACGAGAGTTATCAAAACCCCCTATGAGATCTTCTGCTTGCGGCAAGCGAACCTGAAGGCCTGCCGTGGGCACGCCGCCGTGCTCAAGGCGTTTCACGACGGCGACCACAGCGAGCTCGATCTGCACCTGCTCTACCTGAAAGAAACCGCGCAAGATGATCCTGAGACACCGTACAAGAACATCGTGGCGCTCAACGAGCATGCTGCGACGTTGCACCATGTATCGTACGGCCGTGAAAAGTTGCAGGCGCAGTCGCTGCTGCTCGACGCCGGCGCCTCGTTCTGCGGCTACGACTCAGACATCACCCGCACCGCCGTGAAAGGCAGCGGCGCCGCCAAAGACGTCTTCGCCGGCCTGGTCGACGGCGTCGACGCCCTGCAGCGCGCGCTGTGCACGAAAGCAAAGAAGGGGGTGGGCTACGAGCAGTTGCACGACGAGAGCCATCACCTGCTGGCGGTGGTGCTGCTGTCGACGGGCATCGCGAAGCAGGGGGCCACCGCAGCGGCCCTCGTCGACGAAGGCGCCACGCGCAAGCTCTTTCCCCACGGGCTCGGACACTCGCTGGGGCTGGTGACCCACGACGTTGGTTGCCGGCAAATCGCGCCGAAGAAAGAGAACCCGTTCTTGCGCAACACGGCCACCGTCGACGTCGGCCAGGTCTTCACCATCGAGCCGGGCTGCTACTTCATCCCGTCGCTGCTCAAAGAGCTGAAGGCGATGCCCATCGGTGCGCAGCTCGACTGGAAGCTCATCGATGGGCTCGTCTCGTTCGGCGGCGTCCGCGTCGAAGACGACCTGCTCGTCACCGACGGCGGCATCGACAACTTCACCCGGCCGCACCTCGCGTGACGGCGAAGACCGAATCATCGACGCCCGGCACCTCGGCGCAGGCGCTGGTGCCGGTGACGAAGGCCGAGCTGCGGCCGCTGAAGTCGACGCTGGCCGAGCTCGACGACGACGACATCGTCGCCATCGGCCAGGTTGTCGGCGGGTGGAGTCCGGCGCGGGTGCGCAAGCTGGTGGGCGTCGGCGTCGGCACCCTCGCAGCCATGGCGCTGTGCGCGATCTCGCCGGTGGGCGGGCTCGGCGTCATGGTCGCCATCTGCGGCCTCGTCGTCGTCGGCGGCAAGCGCGACATCGCCCACGACCTCTCTGAGATCGGACTGTCGCCGGCGCTCACCGAGACGTTGGTGAAGCACGCGACGTTGCAGAACACCGTGCGCAGCGAGCTGCAGAACCCGCTGGCGCTGCAGCTCGCGTGGCGAGACACCCCGCGGCTGCGCGACGTGGGCACGCGCGTGGTCGCCGCGGCCCGCCGCGACGAGAGTCATGGCGAGAACGGCGATTCTGAGACACGGTGAAGGTCAACCCCCGGCGATTTTGATGCGCTCTTGAAGCCACGCGCGCGCCTGCGCTTCATTGTCAAAGAATTTGTTGGGATTGTCGCTGGCGCCCGAGGCCATGTTCATCACGTTCATCAAGAGCGTCGCCACCGTGCGCACGGCGAAGCTGGCGCCGAACATCGCGGTGCCACGGCCGATAGAGTTGTTCTGCGGGGCGTCGGCGATGGCTTTTCTCGTCTCAGAGCTGATGACGTCTGTCTGGCTGGTCAGATCGACCATGGTCACCTGAAAGGGCCAATCGCTGGTCACATCGCGCAGCTCGGACATCGCCGCGAGCATCTCGGCGGTGGGCGTCTTGCCGGTAAAGCGCATGATTACGATCGGCTTTTCGAATGTGAGTTCAACTGTCTTGTATTTTCCGGTCATCACAGAGCTCCAGTCAGAAGTAGAAAGAAGAGAAGCCGCAGAAGAATTCGCCTGCGGCGTCTACGGCGTCGACGTCGTGGTTGGCGCCTTCGTCTTTTTCTTCTGCAGCTGCGTGCGCGCTTCGATGCAGGCGCGCAGTCCGTCTTTCAAGGTGCGCAGCGTGCGCACGCCACCGAGGTCGACGCCGATGCCGACGAGCGTGCGGGCGATGTGCGGTCCGATGCCGGTGATGGTGCAGCGGCAGCCCAGCAACGCGGCCGCGCGCGTGAGCTTGCCGATGTGGTCGGCGGTCATGGTGTCGACGATCTCGACGCCGGTGAGGTCGAGGATGACGTCTTCGGCGCCGGTGCTGACGATGCGATCGAGCAGCTGCTCGGTCATCTCGACGGTGCGCTGGGTGTCGAGGGTGCCGACGAGGGGCAGCGTGAGCACGCCGTCCCAGAGATCGATGATCGGCGTCGAGAGCGCGCGGATGGTGTGCCGCTGCTGCTCGATGGTGAGCAGCTTGCGCGTGAGCTCTTCACGCGCCGCCTCGCTCTCGAGCAGCGCCGCTTTCGCCGCCGTCTTTGCCTCAGCAAGCTCGCTCAAAAAGAGCGCAAACGCGCCTTCAAGATGACCAAAGGCGTCTTCGGCTTGTGGTGTCAGCTGCGCCTGCGGCACGTCGAATCGATCGACGGACGCGTACGACAGCGCCATCAACAGAGAATCGATGCGCGTCTGCGCGACCTGGGCCTGCTCTTCGGTGCTCATGCTTCCTCTCCTTCTTCTTCGTCTTCTTCGTCGTCGTCGTTGCTGCTGTCGCCGCGGTGAACGCCGAGGCGCTCAAAGGCTTTTTCGACGCTGGCGACGGGGGTCATGTGTTGAAAGCTGACGCCCATCGTTTCGAGCGTCATGGCGATGGCCGGCGAGATGCCGGCGACAAAGGCAGGCGTGCCCATCAGCTTCGCCGCCGCCGTCAGATGCGCGATCGACGAGCACAGGTGGCTGTCGAGCAGCGCCACGCCCGAGAGGTCAATGACGAGCCCCCTTGGACCCCGCTGCTGCACCTGCCGCAGCTCCTCCTCACACTGGCGCTAGGCTTGCTCGTCAGTGACCTCGCCTTGCAACGG
>JANNAY010000749.1:0-4766 GCA_031384945.1 Deltaproteobacteria bacterium | reverse complement strand
CAAAGACGAAGCCGCGCGGGCGGTGGCTCAAGAGCACCTTGCAGCCGACGTCGACGGGGCACCCTTTCATGCAGCGCTCGACGGTGCGTTGCAGAAAGTCGTCGGGCCCGTCGAGTCCTCTGGCGGGGTCGTCGGCGCCGGCGAGCCAGAGCTTGGATCCGTTGTGCTCGACGACGACGCCGCCGTCGCAGAGGTAGGTGACGCCGGCTTCTTTGTAGATGGCGCAGGCTTTGTCGCGTCCTCGGTAGATCTCGTGGTTGCCAATGCTGGCGAAGATGCGCGCGGCGGGCACGAGGCCCTTCAAGACATCGAGGGCGCCCGGCAGCTGCTTGAAGTCGTCGGCGATGTCGCCCGTCAAGGCGACGGCGTCGGGCACGATGCCTTTGGCTTTGACGACGTCGACGACGCGCTCGAACTGGTCCTGGTGGATGAACACGCCGAGGTGCACGTCGCTGAGCTGCAAGATGGTGAAGCCGTCGAGCTCTTTGGGCACGCGTGGGCTCGCGATGGTCAGCTCGGTCAACACCGGCGTGGCCGCGGCGGCGACGGCGCCGACGGGTCCGGTGGCGGCGGCGACGACGGGGACGCCGCCGCTGACGTTGCGCAGAAACCGCCGGCGGCCCGTGTCAACCGGCGCGGCCACACGGGCAGGGCGGGTGGCGAGGGCCATCGGACCCCAGAGCAGCGACGTCAGCGCCAGCGCGATCGACGACGTCAGCACCGCGCTGGTGATGGTGAGAAAGAAGAACGCGACCGGCGATTCGAAGCCGAGGCTGCGCGGGCCTTGCCAGCCGACGACGCCGACGCAGGCCGCGATGACGCAGAAGAGGCCGAATTTGCGCACCCATTTTTGCCAGGCCACGGGAAAGCCGCGCCGTAGAAACGACGACGTCATGAGAAACGTCACGGCGATGACGATGAGGACAAAGGCGGCGCGCACGAGCGCAGGCGTAGACATCGACAACGAAACCTCGACAGCGAGCTTGCCATTCAGCATGCGCACAAGAATCACGTCACGAAACAAGCCGCCCGCAGGCCAAATGAAACAATCTGGCCGGTCCAACACGCTCGTCGACGAAGCGGCCCGTCGCGGCCGGAGCGCCATGCAGCCAGCAAACAAACGGCAGGTTGTTTTGAGCCGGTTCTTGGATATCGATCCGCCCCATGACGCGCACCGGTCTTCCCTTCGCCTTCTTGTGCGCTCTCTTCGCAGTCGGCGCGCTGTTCTCGACGTCGGTTGAGGCGCACAAGGCCATCTTTCTGGTGCGGCACGCCGAGAAAGAGTCGCAGACAGATCCTGACTCGGCCATCTCGGTGATCGGCGAAGACCGCGCCCTCGCGTTTGCGCGACTCGTCAGAAACGCCGGCGTCACCCACGTCTTCGTCAGCGACAAGAAGCGCACCGCGCAGACGGCCGAGCCCGTGACGATGCAGCGCGGCCTCACCCCCGTCGTCGCCAAAGACAACAAAGACCTCGTCGAAAAAATCAAAGCCGCCCCCAAAGACGCCGTCATCGTCGTCGTCGGCCACAGCAACACCATCCCTGAGATCTTGAAGGCGCTCGGCGTCAAAGACGCTGTCGCGATCAAAGAAGACCAGTTCGGCCGCGTCTTCGTCGTCACCGCCGACAACGCCATGTTCGAGCTCGCTTACTGATGGGTCGCGAGCGCGTTCTCTCTCACCTCAAAGCCCTCGTCGCCTGCGACACGCGCAACCCGCCGCGCGACGGCAAGGGCATCGACGCCCTCTTCGCCTACGTCGAGGGCGCGCTCGCCGGCTGCGGCACATGGCAGATCGACGTCGTCGACCTCGGCGACGGCTGCCGCTGGCTGCATGCGCGGCGCGGCGACGATCCGCATGTGCCGCTGGTGAACGTGCACATCGACACCGTGCCCCTCGCGTCGGCCGAGAGCTGGACGAGCGATCCGTTTGTGCTGCACGTCGGCGAGAACAACGTCACGGGCCTCGGCGCCTGCGACATCAAGGGCGCCCTCGCCTGCTTTCTCGACGCCGTCGCCGACGTCGACAAACCGGCCGCGCTCTTGCTCACGAGCGACGAAGAAGCCGGTAGCTCGACCTGCGTGCGCACGTTCATCGAGCGCAACGACGTGGTCTTTCGCACCATTCTGGTCGCCGAGCCGACGCAGGCGATGGCCGTGCTGGCCCACCGCGGCATCGGCACCGCCGTCATGAACTTTCACGGCGTGGCCGGGCACGCCTCGCAGAAGCGCGCTGTCGACGACAGCGCCATCTCGCGCTGCGTCCGCTTCTGCGTCAAGGCGCTCGAGCACGCCCACGACGTCGACAACGGCATCCGCCTGAACCTCGGGCGCATCGAGGGCGGCACCAAGGCGAACATGATCGCCTCGAATTGCCTGCTGCGCCTCGGCGTGCGCCCCGACCCGGGCACCGATCCGGGCGAGGTGCTCGACGGGCTGTTCGCCCTCGCCGAGCCGACGACGACGACGCAGAAGGGGTTTCTCGCCCCGCCGCTGCCCGCCCGCCGCGTCGACCGCACGGTCGACGAGGCGCGTGAGCGCTCGACGCAGCGCGCCCTCGAGCTCGGCCTCGGCATCGGCGCCGACGTCGACTTCTTCACCGAGGCCGCCTTCTTCTCCGCCGCCGGCGCCAACGCCATCGTCTTCGGCCCCGGCGACATCGCCCAGGCCCACGCCGTCGACGAATTCGTCGCGGTCGAGCAGCTCGACATTGCTACGGCCCTCTACCGCCGCGTTTTGGCAGGACCCGTGGAGAGAGCGCAGTGAAACCTGATTCAACCGAAGACTTGATCGTTCGACTGCTGAAGAACCTCGGCAGCCGCAAAGAGGTCGAACAGTATTTGAAGCTGTTCTCTTCGGTCGAAGAGAAGCGCTTCGCGGTCATCAAAGTCAGCGGCGGCGTCGTCGACACCGAGCTCGATGCCCTGGCCAGCTCGATCGCATTTCTCGACAAGGTGGGTCTCACGCCCGTCGTGATCCACGGTGCTGGTCCGCAGCTGATCGCCGCCGAGAAATTGGCTGGTGTTTCGTCGCAAAACGGCAAGGGCGAGCGCGTCGTCACCGAAGACAGCATCGCGCTCGCGCGCAAGGTCTTTCAGAAAGAGAACCTGCGCATCGTCAACGCCCTCGAGGCGCTCGGCGTGCGCGCCCGGCCCATCCCCACCGGCGTGTTCGTCGGCGAAAAAATCGAAGACGGCCGCCTCGGCTTCGTCGGCAACGTCGTCGGCGTCGACGTCGACGCCATCGAAGCCAGCATCGGCGCCGAACAGATTCCCGTGCTCGCGTCGTTGGCCGAGACGCGCAGCGGTCAGGTGTTGAACGTCAACGCCGACGCCGCCGCCCACAAGCTCGCCCTCGCGCTGCAGCCGTTCAAGGTCGTGTTTCTCTCGCCCGACGACGGCATCCGCGGCGAAGACGGCCAGATTCTCTCGGCCATCAACCTCGAAGAAGACTACGACGAGCTCGTGCAGCAGCCGTGGCTGTCGTCGTCGACGAAGAACAAGCTCGCCGAGATCAACGCGATGCTCTTGCAGCTGCCGCGCTCATCGTCGGTGGCCGTCGCCAGCCCCGAGAACCTCGCCCGCGAGCTCTTCACGCACAAAGGCGCTGGCACCTTGATTCGCCTCGGCGAGCGCATTCGCTGCCACACCGACTTGTCGAGCATCGACGTGCCCCGCCTGCGCGGGTTGTTGGAAGATTCGTTCGGTCGCAAGCTGCATTTAGACTACTTTGAAAAGAAGCCGTTTCACCAGATTTACCTCGCAGACTCGTACCGGGCCACCGCCATCCTGACGATGGAAGGTGAGATCCCCTACCTTGACAAGTTCGCCGTCACCACCGACGCACAGGGCGATGGCGTCGGCGGCTCGCTGTGGCAGCGGCTTGCGAAAGACAACGGCAAATTGTTCTGGCGCTCGCGCATCGATAATGAAGTGAATCCCTGGTACTTCTCGCGTGCCGACGGCGCCATCAAGAACGAGAAGTGGGTCGTCTTCTGGTACGGCATCGATGACTACGGCGAAGTCAAAGCCTGCGTCGACCGCGCCCTCGCCATGCCGGCGACGTTGAAGGCGCACTCGATCGGGGTCACCGCGTGATCGCGAAGAAACGCGTCGGGCTGGTCGGCGCCCGTGGCTTCGTTGGCAAAGAGCTGTTGGCGCTGCTCGACGACGACGAGACCTGCGAGGTCGCGTTTGTCGCCTCGAAAGGCGCCGCTGGCACCACCATCGGCAAGCACACGCTGCGCGACCTCTCGCCCGCCGACGTCGCCCGCTCTGGCGTCGACGCCGTCGTGCTCGGGTTGCAGAACGGACAGAGCGAGCCGTGGGTCAACGCGCTGCCCGCCGGCGTCGTCGTCGTCGACCTCTCGGCCGACCACCGCTTTCAACCGGATTGGACGTACGGCCTCGTCGAAAAATCGCGCGACGCCATTCGCCAGAGCAAGCGCATCGCCAACCCCGGCTGCTACTCGACGGCCGCGCAGCTGGCGATGTTGCCGTTTCATGACATCATTGAGCGTGCCACCGTCTTCGGCGTCTCCGGCTACTCTGGCGCCGGCTCCACGCCGTCACCGAAGAACGACACGGGGCTGCTCGCCGACAATTTGCTGCCCTATGATTTGATCGGGCACACGCAAGAAAAAGAGATGGCGCACCAGTCGGGGGGCGGCCGTAGGGGATTGGGGCACCGAGCCCCCGGGTTTGGGGGCGGCCGCGGCGCCCGCAAGCACGGCCACCGCCGCGCCCGCGCCAAACAAAAGGGCGGGGG
>JANNAY010000738.1:0-1786 GCA_031384945.1 Deltaproteobacteria bacterium | reverse complement strand
CTCAGGCGGCTCAGGCGGCGGATCCTTGCGGCTGATGGCGACGGCGACGCCGATGAGGGCGACGGCGAGCAGGGCGGCGCCGCCGATCCACAGCGGCCTGCCGCCCGGGATGTCGATCGAGGTGGTGTCGCCGGGGACGCCGTCGGTGACGCTGCCCTCGCCGCTGCCGTCGTCGTCGCGGCGCAGCTGACCGGGGCGCACCAGCTGCGTGCGCTCTTTCTGGTTGGCCTCGCGGCGGGCGGCTGTGTCGTCAGAGGCCTCGCCGCTCTTGGTGCTGCGGTCGACCAGCGCCGTCGCCCTGGGCGAGCGCTGCGACGGGTTGGTGACGACGGTCTTCTCGTCGTGAATGCGCCCGCGGCTGGCGCCCGGACCCTGCGGCCGCCGCGCCGCCAACGCCGTCTCGTCGTCGTGCAGCGTGTCGCTCACCGGGCGATCAGAGCCGAGTGGCGTGCCTTCGTCGGTCGAGCGCCGGTCGAGGGGGGCCGGCATCTGCCCGGAAAGGCTCGAGTTTTGCCCACCAGCCGCGAGCTCGTTGCGCACCAGCCGCGCGCCCGTGAGTGGGCCGTCGACGGTGTCCTGCGCCAAAGAGACCGAATGCGACTGCGTTGACTCGATCTCGGTGCGAAAGGCCGCGATGGTGATGGTGCCGAACTTCGCGAGAGCCGCGCGCTCTTTGGCGATCTCGTCGGCGAAGACCGTCTCCATCACCGCCCGCAGCATGCGGGCGCCAGCGCCCGGCCAGCGCTCGTGCATGTAGCCGAGCAGCGCCTCGCGAAAGTCGCCGCAGCTGGCGAAGCGCTTCTTGGTGTCGGGGTGCAGCCCCCGCGACAAGATGCTCGCCAGTGGACCATCCAACGTCGACCACGCCCGCGGAACGAAGCCGCCGCGGCCGGCGACGTTCCAGATGTCGTTGGCCGTCATGCCCTCGTAGAAGCGCTCGTTGGTGAGCAGCTCGTAGGCGAGCACGCCGCAGGCGAAGAGGTCGGCGCGGGCGTCGATGGCGTCGCCGCGGGCCTGCTCGGGCGCCATGTAGGCCATCTTGCCCATGTCGACGTTCGGCTGCGTGCGCTCGACCTTCAGCCGCGACGCCGCCAGGCCGAAGTCGATGAGCTTCACCTCGCCTTCGTACGAGACCAGCACGTTTTGCGGGCTGACGTCGCGGTGCACGAGGTTGAGCGGCTCGCCGGTGACGGGGTGCTTGCGGCGGTGGGCGTAGTCGAGGGCTTGCAGCGTCTCACAGACCAGATGCAGGGCCGTCGCTGGCGACATCGGCGCCCCGAAGCCGTCTTTGGCTGCCTTGCGACAGCGGTCTTGCAGCGTGCGCACGTCGCGGCCGCTGACGTACTCCATCGCCAGGTAGTACTCGTCGCCGACGCGGCCGACGTCGAACACGTTGCAGATGTTGGCGTGGTTGAGGGTGACGACGACGCGGGCCTCGTCGATGAAGCGCGTCACGTACTCACGATCGCGCGTGAGCTCTGAGCGCAGCTTCTTCAACACGCAGGTGCGTTCGAGCCCCGCGATGCCGCCGCTCTTCGCGAGGTAGACCTCGCCCATGCCGCCACGGGCGAAATTCTGCAGCAACAGATACCCGCCGAAGGGGCGAGGCAGATCGTCGTCGGAGTAGTCCTCGGCAGCAGACATGGGTCGGGCGTCCAACCTAGCAGAACGTTCTGCCGCGCCGCCCGGTTTGATCCCCTCGTCGACGACGTCGATCGGCTCCCCGCCCGATGGGCCGTCTGGCTGTCAGCCCCAGACGCAGCCGGGGGCGTTCTCGCAGAACTGC
>JANNAY010000719.1:0-2689 GCA_031384945.1 Deltaproteobacteria bacterium | reverse complement strand
CCCCCGCCGCCCGGAAGCTGCGGCGTGTGTCTTCCGGGGGCGTCGGCGGCGACGACGACGGGGGCCGGCCCCGGCGGCAAGTGGGCACGGCACATTCTTCGTCGACGTTGCGGACTGCCACTTCGCCGTGCCCAGCGCCGCCGGGTTCCGACCCCCGCCGCCGCCGCACCCTCAACCGCGCGCGGCGTGTAGAGCGCGTCGCATTCTCAATGTGCTTGGGTTTGACCCAGGCGGAGCGAAGCGGCGTCGGCGGCGCTTTGGGATGCGCTGAGAAATGCGAACGCGGCAGGTCAGGCGATCAGCCGACGGGGTGGGACGCGTCGGCGACGCGCTCGCACCCGATATCCCACTCATGCGCACTCACGCCTTCACCGCTGTCTTCGCCGTCGCCGCGGCCTGCGTCGTCGGCTGCTAGACGCCGATCCAGGCGCCCGGCGGGGCGGGCGGCCCCGTGCCGGTGCCCGTGGGCGGCGGCAGCTGCGCGACAGACATCGACTGCGGCACAGGCTCGGGCGCCGTCTGCAACGCCGGCTCGTGCAGCGCGCCCGGCTCGAGCGACGGACGCTGCGCGACGACGCGCGACTGCGCCATCGACGACTTCTGCGACGCAGGCGCCTGCGCGCCGCTGCCCGACGGACTCTGCCGCTCAGACGCCCAATGCGCCGGCAGCAACGCCCCCCTCTGCAACGCCGACGTCGGCCGCGTCGACCGCTGCGTCGTCTGCCGCGACGGCAGCGACTGCGAGAGCGGCGAGTGCTTCGACAACGGCAGCTGCGCGCCGCCGACGCCGACCGCGACGTCGTGTCCGGCGAATTCGTCGCCGCTGGCGGGCACGACGACCTGCCAATGCAACGCCGGCTTTCAACCGAACGCGAGCGGCGTCTGCGTCGCCCTCGATGCCGACGCGCCGTCGACCATCCAGTGCGTCGAGCACGCCCACGAGAACCCCGCCGTGGCCGGACAGTGCCAGTGCGACAGCGGCTTCGTCCCGTCGACGTCGGCAGCGGCCTGCGTGCCCGCGGGCTCGAATCCGAGCGATCCCAGCGACCCAAGCAACCCGAGCAATCCCAGCGACTCAGGCAACCCCTCGAGCGGCGCCGACGACGGCTGCGGCGACAACGCCTTCCCCTTGTTCTTCTTGTGCGTCTGCTTCCCCGGCTACGTCGTCGACCCGAGCGGCGCACCAGGCTGCATCGAAGACACCAGCGAAGCGCCGCCCGACGAAGAGCCGACGCTGCCGCCCGCCGAAGAGCCCACCGACGATCCGGGCCAACAACCTCCTGACAACGGCGGCTCATTCGACGACGACGGCTGCCCCGCCAACGCGTCGCCCGATCCGAGCGATGACCAGTTCTGCCTGTGCGACGACGGCTTCGTCGTCAACGACGCTGGCAACGCCTGCGAAGAAGACGCCTGCGCCACCCTCGGCTACTACGGCGACGGCGAATTCTGCGACGACTTCTGCCCCCTCCCCGATCCCGATTGCGGCGCCAGCATCTGAGCGCGTCGACGCTATGCTGCGCCGGTGAAAGCAGCAGCCCTCGTCGTCGTCGCCACCAGCATCAGCGCCATCGTCGTCAGCATGAGCGCATGCATCGATGAGACGCCGCCGAGCGGCCTCATCTTGTGCGTCGACGACAGCGACTGCCCCGAAGGGCTCACCTGCCTCGCCGCGCGCCACACCTGCGCCGAAAAAGGCACAGCCGCGACGCCGCCGTCGATCCTCGAGGTGCGCTTCGCCCCGCCCGTCTCCAGCGGTGGCGTCGTCGAACTCGTCATCGTCGCCGACGCGCCGCTGTCGACGACGATCCCTGCCGTGGTGAAGTTTTCGCCGGGCCTGCCCGCGCCGACGCTCGCGTTCTCGGGCACCGACACCACCGAGCAGCGCTTCTTGATCGACGCCGACGCCGTCGCCGAAGGCGGCTACGTCATCGACACCATCACCATCACCGACGAAGACGGCGACGAAGCCACAGCCACTGCCCTCAACGTCGGACTCGTCGTCGACCGCACCGCCCCCGACGTCTTCAACGCCGTCGTTGACGGACCCGAAAACGGCGTCTTCAGCGACGTCGACGGCAGCAACAGCCTGCGGCTGACGGCCCTCGCCAACGAGCCGCTGCGCAGCGCCTTCGTCGAGGTCGCTGGCGTGCTCACGCCGTGCAGCCTCGCTGTGACCTCGCTCTCGTGCACCGCGTTCATCACCGCCGCGACGCCGACATCGACGACGACGCCGGTCTTCGCCATCGCCCGCGACGCGGCCGACAACGAGCGCCGCGTGCAGCTCGCCAACATCAACGTCGACACAACCGCCCCCGACGTCGCCAACGTCAGCGTCGACGTCGCAGGCGCCGACGTGCCCGGCCCCGGCACCATCGTCACCCTCGTCGTCGTCGCTGACGAAGCCCTCAGCGGCGTCGTCGTTGCCAGCGCCGCGCTCGACAACGGCGACGTGCACGTCGATCTCACGCCGGCGGGCCTCGTCGGCAGCCGCGCCACCTTCGTCGTCGACGGCGACGACGTCCCGGTCGGCGTCTACGTCGCCACCGTCACCTTCGCCGACGTCGTTGGCCACGTCGTCAGCCGCGTGCTCACGCTGCCCGCGCCGTTCGAAGTGGGGCTCACGTTCGCGGTCTCGGGACCCTGCCCCCCCACCCCCGGCACCTCAGTCTGCGTCGACGTCGACGGC
>JANNAY010001406.1:0-3614 GCA_031384945.1 Deltaproteobacteria bacterium | reverse complement strand
GCGCGTTGCCGCCGGCGTCGCCCATGTCTTTGACGGCGTTGACGTAGCTGGCCCAGGCGAGGTTCATCGCGTCGCTGGACTTGTTCAGCTCTTTGCTGGCCTCGCCGAACATCTTCTTCGAGAAGCGGACGGCGTCGACGTCGCCCTTGAGCTCTTTGACGGTGTAGGTGTTGCCGTCGAGGGCCTTGCTAAAGAACGTGGCCAGCGAGGCGAACGCCTCAGAGATGTTCTTGGCGACGAAGCGGCCGCCAGCGGCCATGCCTTCGACGACGAAGCCGGCGCTGCCTGCGACGGAGAAGCCGGCGGCTTTGCCGAGGTGGACGCCCGCGTCGAGGGTGTCGGCGACGCCGGCAGCGACGTTGATGGTGGCGCTGAGGGCTTCGACGCCGGCCATGCCGACTTTTTCGACGGCAGCGACGCCGTGTTCGGCGCCAGCGACGGCGTGGTCGGCGGCTTTTTTGAGGTCGCCCACGGCGGCTTCGCCAAGGTTCTTGGCGGTGTTGCGCAGGCTGGCGACGCGCTTGTCTTCGAGGTTGTCGACGGAGGTGCGGGCGCGGTCGTAGACGTTGGCCCCATCAGAAGAGATGTTGCGCGGCGGGATTTTGGTCATCGCAGGCTCCTGAACCGAAGACGTGGTGCTGACGGTAGCGCTGGACCGGGCGGTTTGGCCCAGACGGCCGCTGATGGGGCAGGGCGGGGATCTCGCCAGAGATCCGGGTGGCGGGCTAGACAGCGGGTGCCGCTCGTAACGGCACAGGAGCCACGTCCTATGAACATGCGCCTCAAGACCGGTGAGCCCGAGACCGTCGCTCCCGCCACCTTCTTCAACGACATGTGCCCGAAGATTCTGGCTGCGCAGAAAGACATCTGCGGCAAGCTCGGCGGCACCTACGGCATCCAGCTGTTCGGCGACAAAGGTGGCTCTTGGACGCTCAACTTCGCCAAGGCCTCGATCGACAAAGGCGTCGCTGAGAAGGTCGACTTCTACCTCGAGATGACCGCCGCCGACTTCGAGAAGCTCATGATGGGCAAGCTCGACGTGCTCGGCGCTGCCAAAGACGGCCTGATTCGCTTCGAGGGCAACCCCTCGATGTTCAACAACCTCGCGATGGTGCTGAAGCCGGCCGGCTGAAGCCCCGTCACGAAACCCTGCAACACGACGAAAGAAGAAAGAGAATCCAACATGTCGAACACCATCGGACCCAAAGACCCCAACGCCTACAACCGCGCCCGCACCAACGTCGATCAGGCGACCACGAAGACGGCCACTGAGCTCCGCGACGCAGCCAAAGACCTGCACGACGGCGCTGGCAAGCTGATCGACAGCGCTGCCAACGACATCGCCAAGGCCGGCGGCAACGCCTCCTCCGCCGTCGGACACACCCTCGCCGCTGGCGCCAACGCCATCCTCGCCACCGCCAACGTCATCGGCGGCACCGCCGACGTCGTCGAAGCGGGCGGCCGCACCGCCGCTGCCGGCGGCCTCGCCGTCGCAGGCTCCGCCGGATTCGTCGTCGAAGGCTTCGCCGCTGCCGGCCGCTTCGTCGCGAAGAACGTCTCTGAAGCGTTCACCGCGCTCGCCAACGCCCTCTCGGGTCCCCTCGGCGACGGCAAGACCTGGACGGTTCGCGAGCTCCAGGGCGACGTCAACGCCGTGCGCTTCTCGGACAAGATGTTCGGCCAGGCCGCGGGCCAGCTGAACAAGGCCGGCGACGCCATGAACATGGCGTGGTCGTCGTACGCGACCAGCGTCAACCAGCTCGCGCTGACCGGCGCCCACGCCGCCGTCGCCGTCGGCTACACCGCCGCCGTCGGCGTCAACCTGACGACCGCCGCTGGCAAGACCGCCCTCGCCGCCACCGGCGTCGTCGGTGAAGGCCTGATGCGCGCGTCGGCCGTCGGCGTCGAGATCGGTGGCGCTGTCGCCAAGGGCGCCATCACGCTCACCGAAGAAGCCAACAAAGACCTCCGCGACCTCGCCGTCCTCACGGCGAAGCTCTCGGCCTCGGTCGCCAACAAGCTCGCGCTGCCCGACCAGGGCAAGATCGTCGTCACCGAAGGCGAGTCGGCGATGCTCAAGCAGCTCAACGAGACCATCGGTCGCCTGCAGAAGCAGGGCATCGCCAAGTGATTCGCGCTGCTTTCTGATGCAAACAAAAAAGGCCCTTCGCGGGGCCTTTTTTGTTGCTGGCTCGAGGAGCGAAGGGCCGCTCAGAGCGCAAAGATCAGATACTGCAAGACGTCGTCTTCGGGCCCTTGCAAGAGCTCGCTCTGGCCGTCTTCGGGGTTCGTCTCTTGGTGGAACGACGTGAAGATGACCTTGCCGAGGCCGGCGTCGAAGCCGACGGTGATGGGCGTGTTGGCCAAGGTGTCGTCGCGTCCGTCGTGGCGGTAGTTCATGTCGGTCTCGAGAAAGACGGTCACGCCCTCGGCGACCTGGCTGATGATGCTGCCGGCCTGGAACGAGAACGAGATGGGAAATTCGTCGAGCTCGAGGCGGGTGGCGAGCTCGGTGTCGAGGACGCGGGCGTTGTAGACGCCACCGACGGCCTGTTGGGCGGCGTCGAAAGAGCCCGCGCCGCTGTCGGGGCCGAAGAAGTCGATCTTTTCGGGGAAGACCTGCTCGACGAACTCGTAGGACCAGTCGGAGACGTAGAGGGCGCCGCCTTGCTCGACGTAGCGGCGCAGGCCCGTCTTGGCCGCCGCCGACAGGCCGCCCGGGGCGGCGAGCTCGTGGTCTTCGGCGCCGCAGTTGATGAAGATGACGTCGTAGGAAGAGACGAGCTCTTGGTTCGAGAACAGGTTGTTGGCCCAGTCGTCGACGCCCTGGGGAAAGGGCTCGATGTCGGGGTCGATGCCGTTTCTGGTCAGCGCGTCTTCGATGCGGTCGTAGATGCCCTCGACGACGAGGTAGCGGCGGCCGTCGTCGGGCAGCAGCGGCTGGCACTCGAGGTCGGCTGTGAGGTTGATGCCCTCGGGCATGACGGTGCGGTCTCGCAGGGGTCCGCCGTTGCCGTCGGGGCCGGCGCGCACCTGCCACGAGAACGCGAAGCCGCGATCGTCGACGACGCGGACCATGATGTTGTCGTCGGGGTCGAGGCTGTCGAGCAAGAAGACGCCGTCGTCGTCGGTGAAGGTGGCGACCTCTTCGACGAAGTCGGTCTCGCCGTCTTGCCACGAGGCCGTGACCTCGGCGTTGACCAGCGGCAGGTCACTGTTGGGCGCGCACAGCGTGCCGGTGATGAAGCCGGTGTCGAGCAGCGGCGCGCCGCTGCAGTCTGGGTTCTGCTCGACGATGACGGTGTCGCCGTCTTTGACCTCGACGACGTAGGTCTTTCTGAAGGTGGGGGCGACGACGCTGACGACGACGGTGCCGGCGGGGACGCCTTCGATGCGGAACTCACCGGTCTCGGGGTTGGTGACGTCGTCGACGGTGCCGTCTTCGTTTTTGTTGGTGGTGCCGTCGGAGAACGTCAGGAAGATCTCGGCTGACTTCAGCACCTCGCCGGTGTGGCGGTTGCAGATCTGTCCGACGAGGGTGCCGGTGCCGGGGATGCCGGGCAGGTCGCGGCAGCCGGGATTGTCGACGTGCGGCGTCTGGCCGCCGACGGCGT
>JANNAY010000687.1:0-1786 GCA_031384945.1 Deltaproteobacteria bacterium | reverse complement strand
CCTCGGTGCCCGGCGCGATCTCGGTCAATGCGATGTACGCGATCGTGTTCTTCGCAAAGTCTTTTTTGTAGTAGGCGTTGGGCTGGTAGCTGTGGTTGTAGAGAGAGCCGCAGCCGAGCGCGACCGCCAGCCCCGTCGAACCGGGAAACCAATCGTACACATAATGATCGAGCACGGTGGTCGACAACGCAGCCACGTGGGCGGCGTCGACGGGGATGACGGGGGCTACTTCGATGCTGTCGCCGGCGGCGAAGCCTCTGACAGCGACGACGCCGCGGCCTTTGCCGGGGACGTCGACGACCGCGATGCAGCCGTCTCTCGGGTCGGTCCCGGCGCTGTGGCGGGGCAGAAAGGGCAGCGCGGCATCAGCAGGGGGACCCATGAACGACACGTTCTCCAATGATCTCGCCGCGAGCCTTTCGATCGGTCGCGACGGGCGCAATGCCTGCGCTGGCGACGGGGGGGTCTCCACAGCGCCATTGATCAATGTTGATTCATGAATCCACATTGATCCACATGGCTGGGGAGACCACCCCTCGCCGCGCCGCGGGCTTCGCTAGATTGCGCCGCGATGTCTGACGCCAAAGCCCTCGAAGCAGTCCTCGCCCGCTACGCCGCCTACGCTGGCGGCAGCGCCGTCCCCTTTGGCTCCGGCCTGATCAACCGCACGTTTCTCGTCGAGAAAGGCTCTGACAAGGCGATCTTGCAGCGGCTGCACAAGATCTTCGCCCCCGCCGTCAACGAAGACCTCGACGCCGTCACGCAGCACCTGGCCAAGAAGGGCCTCGTCACCCCGCGCTTGATCCGCACCGACGACGGCGCGGTCTGCGTCTCCGCCGGCGACGACGACGACCCCGCCGATGAGAAGAGCAACTGTCGCATGATCAGCCTCGTGCCGGGCCAGAGCTTCGACAAGCTCACGTCGCCCGACCAGGCCAGAGAAGCCGGCGCCCTCGTCGCCCGCTTCCACGCCGCCGTCGAAGATCTCGGCCACAGCTACAAGCACGTGCGCGAGGGCGTGCACGACACCAAGCGCCACCTCGTGAAGTTGGCGCGCGCGCTCGCCAAGCACCGCAACCACCGCCTCGGCAAGACGGCCGGCTCCGTCGGCGTCGAGATCCTCGACGCGGGCGCGCGCTTGCCCGACCTCACCAAGCTGCCGCTGCGCCACAGCCACGGCGACCTGAAGATCTCGAACCTCTTGCTCGACGAGCAGGGCAAGGGTGTCTGCCTCGTCGACCTCGACACCTTGCAGAAGCTGCAATGGCCGCTCGAGATGGGCGACGCGCTGCGCAGCTGGTGCAACCCGAAGGGCGAAGACGTCGAAGCCGCCGCCATCGACGTCGACCTCTTCACCGCCGCGGTCGAGGGTTATTTTTCGTCACCGAAGAAGCCCTTTTTGCTGCCCGATGAAACCGAGGCCCTCGTCGACGGCCTGCTGACCATCTGCGTCGAGCTCGCCGCCCGCTTCTGCGCCGATGCACTGGATGAATCGTACTTTGGGTGGAACCAAGAAAAGTACAAAACCCGCGGCGATCACAACCTCGTCCGCGCCCGCGGCCAGTGGTCCCTCGCGAAGAGCGTCCGCGAAAAGAAGAGCGAGCTCGAAGCGATCGTGAAGCGCGCGGCCCGCTGATTCTCCTTCTCCTTCTCCTTCTCCTTCTCCTTCTCCTTCTCCTCCCCCTTTCCCGCAGCGTCGACGCGCAACAGCAGCCGGAGCGCCCTGCGGGTGAGTGGCAGCCAAAGCGCGCCCGCGGGAAAGGGGGCTGGGGGGATTGGGTAATTG
>JANNAY010000646.1:0-1575 GCA_031384945.1 Deltaproteobacteria bacterium | reverse complement strand
GCTGTTGGCGCACCAGCCGCGCTCGTGCGTCGACGCCGCCGACGCCGGCTTCGACTTGCAAATCTCGGGGCACACACACGGCGGGCAGTTCTTTCCGTGGATCTTTTTCGTGCGCCTGCAGCAGCCCTTCAACGCCGGTCTCGACGTCTGGCAGGGCGCCAAGCGCGCGATGCAGGTCTACACGTCGCGCGGCACTGGGTACTGGGGACCGCCGGTGCGCGTCGGCGCCCCGTCAGAGATCACGCGGCTGCGGCTGGTGTGCGCGACGTAGACGCGAGCGCACCTGAACCGTTGAGCAGCGCTCGTCTTTACGCGGGCGTTACCAACGGATCAGACCTTTCGGCGGTCTGGACGTTGGAAGCGGACGCACCAACGCACCAGGAGTCCCGATGAAACCGTTTCTCCCCTTCGCTCTGCTCGGATCGGTCGGCGTCGCTGGCGTCGTCGTCGGCACCGGCGCCGTCGACACGCACAAGACCCCGGCGGCGTCGTCGCTGACGCGCGAGCTCGGTCCGGTGAAGGTCGAGGCTTCGCTCGAACGCACGCACCTCATCGCCAACAGCGCGGGCGAGACGTTTGCGCGCGTGGCGCTGACGGGCATCGCGACGACGTCGCAGAAGACGGCGCGGGTGCCGGTGTCGCTCACCCTCGTCATCGATCGCTCGGGCTCGATGGGCAGCGAGCAAAAGATGGAGGCCGCCGAAGACGCCGCCTGCAAGGCGCTGCAAGAGCTGTCGGCCGGCGACCGCTACAGCGCCGTCAGCTTCGACAACGGCGCCGAAGTCCTCATCGACAACGCCGTCGTCGGCGCAGAAGGCACCGGCAACAGCTGCCGCACCATCGGCGACCTCTTCGCGCGCGGCTCGACCGACATGAGCTCGGGACTGCGCGTCGGCGGCGAGCAGGCGCAAAAGATGTTCGCGGCCGGTCGCGTGAACCGCGTGCTCTTGCTCTCTGACGGACAGCCCGACACCGAAGCGGGCCTCGCCGAGCAGACCAAGGCGCTGGCCAAAGTCGGCATCACCACGACGACGATCGGGCTTGGCACCGACTACAATGAAGACCTCATGGCCAAGGTCGCCGACGCCGGCCTCGGCAACTCTTGGTTCGTCGAGAGCCGCAAAGAGATGGGCGGCGGCGCGGCGCAGCTCGCCAAGATCTTTCAGACCGAGCTGAAGAGCATGGCCGAGGTCGTCGCGAAGAACGCCTCGATCACGCTGACGCCGAAGAACGGCCTCGAGATCGTCGACGTCACAGGCTTCACGTTCGATCGCTCGGGCGCGAAGTTCGTCATCCCCGTCGGCGACATCTACAGGGTCCAGGGCGACCGGGTTGAAGTGGCCGTGGGCCCGCACGACGCAGCCCGACGCCGTAACTGCCAGCAACAACACGATCCCTAGCTTGCGCATCTGCCTAGGATGCCACGATGTCATAGGTGTTTGGCAGGCTGCCCTCGTGCAGACCGAGACCGACGTCACGTCCCCCGCCCAGGCGCGCAGCGAGTCCCCCGCGCCGGGTACCGAAGTGCCGACCATTGCCGCAGGATCGGGGCCCACGCAGGCCCAGCCCGAGCGG
>JANNAY010000638.1:0-2747 GCA_031384945.1 Deltaproteobacteria bacterium | reverse complement strand
ACGGCACACCGCGCAAACGCAGCGCCTCTTCGAACAGGCGCGACTGCGGCGCGGCTCTGTACAAAATTGCGATGTCGTCACCGGGGACCTTTTGTCGTTCCCACAAGTCCCAGATCTTTGATCCCACCGTGTCGGCTTCGGCGTCGCCATCGATGGCGGCGACGATGTCGATGGGGGCGCCGTCGCCTGCGCGGGTGTAGAGCGTCTTGTCTTTGCGGGTGGCGTTCTTCTTAATGACGGCGTTGGCTGCGGCCAGAATCGATCCTGTAGAGCGGTAATTTTCTTCGAGTTTTACCACTGTGCAAGGCGAGAAATTGCGGTCGAAGGCGAGGATGTTTTCGACGTCGGCGCCGCGAAACGAGTAGATGGCCTGGTCGTCGTCGCCCACGACGGCGAGGTTTCTGTGCGGTCCGCACAAGAGCCGCACGATGTCGAGCTGCAGCGGATTTGTGTCTTGGTATTCGTCGATGTGCAGAAAACGAAACAACGCTTGGTAGCGCTTTCTCACGTCGGCCACGTTCTCGAGCAGCTCGCGGGCGTAGAGCAAGAGGTCGTCGAAGTCGACGGCCGACAGCGCGCGCAGGTGTGAGGCGTAGGGCGTCCACACGCGGGCCGCCAACATCGAAATGTCGTCGACACCGCGGCCGGCTTTCTTCAGCGCCTGCTGTTGCTCGATCGCATCTTTGTCGGTGCGAAAGCCCTGGTTCTTCCAATAGCCGATGCGCGAGAGCACGAGCTTTGGCTCTTTCTCGGTGAGCTTCAGGTCCATCGATCGCGCCACGTGCATCAGCTGCGCGCGCTGGTCACCCTCGTCGAGAATCGCGAAGTTCGACGAGAGCGAGATGCGGTGGGCGTCGCGGCGCAACAGCCGCGCGCACAGCGAGTGAAACGTCGACACCCAGACGCCGCGGGCGACCGAGCCGCAGATCTCGATGAGCCGCTCTTTCATCTCTTTGGCGGCTTTGTTGGTGAACGTGACGGCGAGGATGCTCTTCGGCGCCTCGCCGGTGAACAGCAGCCGCGCGATGCGCAGCGTGACCACGCGCGTCTTGCCCGAGCCTGCGCCGGCGAGCACGAGCAGCGGCCCGTCCTGGTGCATCACGGCCTCTTTTTGGGCCGGGTTCAACCCGTGAATCTGCTCATCGATCTTCTGCACGTCGACGACGTCACTTTCACAACGGGCCGGTGTCCGCCATGACCCCGGCAGGAGCTGTGGGCCATGAGCAAGCTGGTGGGCATCTTTGGCAAGCCGTACGTCGACCTCGACGCCGTCGTCGGCACCGACGCCCTGCCCGCGCTCGACGCCGAAATCACCCGCGGGCTGACCTTCGTCGAGCCGGGCCAGACGGGCGGCTCGCTCAAGCACATGGGCATCACCGCGCCGTGGCACGACGACGACGGCTACGTCGACTACGGCGACGTCATCGCTGGCTTCACCTTCTCGCAGTGGCAAGAGCTGGTGGCGCTCGCGGACGATCCCGCGTCGTTCGATGGGGCGCAGTGGAAAGAAACGTCGTTTGGTGACGAGACCGACCACCCACTGAACCGCGCGCAGATTCGCTTTCTCACCTACCGGTATGGCGTGTACTTTCCGTGGAAGGTGTGCGTGCACCTGCTCGAGAACCGGCTGTGGGACGACAAGCACCACGGCGCGAACAAAGACTTCTCAGAAGACGCCAAAACGCACTTCTCGACCACCGTACAATGGGTCAAAGATCTGCCCTTCTCAGAGATCGGCCGCGTCGTGATCTTTGGGCTGTTGCCTAACGATCACGCGCCGGCGCACCGCGACAGCGAGCCCGGCCAGAGCCTCGGCATCGCCCAATCGATCAGCGTCGACCCGCGCGGCACCAAGCGCTTCTACGTCACCGACGCCGACCACGACGAAGAGGTCGTCGTCGACAGCAGCGTCTACTGGTTCAACGACGCCGACTACCACGGCGTCAAGGCCGACCCCTTCTTCCGCTACAGCGTCCGCGTCGACGGCGTCTTCAAGCCTTCGTTTTTGCGGGACCTGCAGAAGCAGCGCTGATCATCGCCATTGGATCGAGCAAGCGATCGAGGGTGGCCTCGTCGATCTGCGCGTCGAGCACGCCGAGGGCGCGGGCTGCTTCTTTCAGCGTGGTGCCGTCGGCGTGGGCGCGCTTGGCGACGGCGGCCGCGGTGTCGTAGCCGACGACGGGGGCGAGGGCGGTCACCAACATGAGCGAGCGCGCGGTCAGCTCTTGCATGCGCGCGACGTCGGCCACGATGCCGCGCGCGCAGTGGACGTCGAAGGAGACGACGGCGTCACGCAGCAGTCGCTGCGACTGCAGCACGTTGTGCACGATGACCGGCTTCATCACGTTGAGCTGAAAGTTGCCGGCGCTGCCGGCGACGTTGACGACGACGTCGTTGCCGAAGACCTGAGCGCACACCATCGCCAGCGCCTCGCCCTGCGTCGGGTTCACCTTGCCCGGCATGATCGACGAGCCGGGCTCGTTCTCGGGAATCCGGATTTCGCCGAGCCCTGCCCGCGGTCCCGACGACAACCAGCGCACATCGTTCGCGATCTTCATCAGCGCGGTCGCCGCCGTCTTGAGCGCGCCGTGAAAGAAGACAAGTGGTTCGTGCCCCGACAGCGCAGCAAAAGGATTCTGGGCCACCACAAACGGCAGTCCAGTCAGCGTGCTGAGGTGCAGGCTGACGATGTTACCGAAGCCCGCCGGTGCGTTGAGCCCGGTGCCGATGGCCGTGCCGCCGATGGC
>JANNAY010000608.1:0-2795 GCA_031384945.1 Deltaproteobacteria bacterium | reverse complement strand
GGCGACAGCGGCCTGCAGGCCACCAGTGACAGCTCAGACCAACAGAGCCAGCGAGGGCAGCACCGCGTCAGCACCGAGTCGGGCAGCGACGGTGATGCGGTGGGGTCCGTAGGCGACGACGACGACCTTGGTTCCGGCGTTGCGCGCAGCACCCACGTCACGAGCGGTGTCACCCACCATCAAGGCCCGATGGGGAGGGATGTTGAGGGCGGCGAGGGCAGCGACGACGACGTCTTTGGCGGGCTTGGGGCGCATCGGCGGATCGGTGCCCTGCACCCACTGAAAGGCGTCGAGCAGGCCCGCCGCCAACAGCTGCTGCGTCGCCCGCGCCGTCGGCTTCGTCGTCGCCACCGCGAGGGGCAGCCCGCGGGCGCGCAGCCCGGAGAGGCCCTGCACCACGCCGGGCAACGGCGGCGGATCGCGCTCGGGGTGCTCGTCGTGGTGGTGGATGTAGCGCCCGATGAAGTGCGAGCGGCGCTGCTCGTCGTGCTGTCCGGGAGGGTCGCCGGCGAAGACGGCGTAGAGCTCGTCGAGGGGCGCGCCGAGGTGGTCGGCGACGGCGGCCTCATCGACGACGAGCTCGACGTCTCTGAACGCCAGCGACGCCGCGGCGCAGATCGCCTTCTCAGAGTCGATCAGCGTGCCGTCGAGGTCGAAGACCACGGCGTCGATGCCGTCGAGGAGCGATCTGGGATCCACGAGTCGAATCAGAGCACGGGCGACGAATCGCCGTCGATGCCGCCCGCATTCGTGCGACGACGACGACGGCGCAGCGCCAGCAGGGCGACGACGCCAGCGATGGGCGCGACGGGGGTGGCTTCGCCCGAGGCGTCGCAGCCGCAGAAGCCGCCGCCGCGGGCCGACTCGAGGCAGACGCCGTCGTAGTCGAGCAAGCGGACGTCATCGATGCCGCCCTCGAGCTGGCCGTTGCCCTCGAAGACGAAGCGGAGGGTGACGCTCTCGGGCAGCTCTTCGAAGACGTCTCTGACGGAGACGCGGCCGATGACCCAGCCGTGAAAGCTGTCGGTGACTTCTTTGGTGGTGACGAAGGTCTTCTCGCCGTCGCCGGAGATCTGGACCTTCAAGACGTCGCCGCCTTCTCCATCGAACCAGTAGGCGAAGCGGACCTCGGGGTCGCGGGTGTCTTTGAGGTCGAACTTCGGCGACCACAGCGACGTGTCGCCGTCGAGCTCGGCGCCTGCGCCAGCGTCGTCGTCGAGCAGGTTCGGGACGTGGTCGGTGCCGGGGCCGGTGACGAACGCGCCGCGGTCGCCGGGCGAGGCGTCGCGCTCGACGGAGCGCTGGGTCATGTCGCAGGTGAGCTCGACGTTCTCGGTGTAGCGCAGCGCACCTTTGTCGCCGTCGACGGTGCCGTCTTTTTCGTCGGCGTTGACGCCGAAGGGGTGGTCTTCGCTCGCGAAGGTCTCTTCTTTGAGGGTCTTCAAGCCTGGGAACGTGCGGATCTCTTCGACGACGTCGGCGGCGTTGTCGGCGCTGACGGTGGCGCGGATGAGCGACGAGACGCCGCAGGGGTATTTGTCGTCGTAGGCGACGTCGACGTCGACGCTGGCTTCTTCGCCGACGGCGATGCTGCCGAGGTCGGCGCTGGCGGCGACGGTGGTGAAGTCTTTGCTGTCGCCGATGACGTCGAAGGTGACGACGGCGTTGTCGACGGCGCGCGTGCCGGTGTTCTTGACCGTGATCTTCAGCTTGCCGCTCTCGCCGGGCTGGATGCTGTCGCCGCCGTGGTCGAGGACGCCGCCCACGATCTCCATCTGCGCGTGCTCGCAGTCGCCCTCGAGGGCCGTGCACAGGCGCAGGGTCTTGTTGGTGCGGTCGAGCCACCACGCTTCCCACGTCGCCATCACCGTCTCGAGGTCGGCGATCTGGCCCGGCGTGGCCGAGACGCCCGGCGGGGTCACGAGCACCACGGCCTGGCGAAAGGTCTTCTGCGTGGCGCCCGGGTCGGGGCAACGGTTGCCCTCGGCGTCGGCGACGGCCTGGATGGTGACCGGCACGCTCTCGCCAATGGCGCGCACCTTCATGCCGATCTGGTCCATCAGCGCCACCGACGGCATCTGCAGCACGACGTCGGCGGGGATGCGGCGGCCGTCGACGCCGAACTGGTCGCCGGTGACGTCGAAGACGGCGTCGTCGATGACGAAGAACGGCTTGGCCGCGGCCACGGGCAAGGCGCCCATCGTGTAGAGGTCGAGGGTGCTGTAGCGCTCCATGTCGCCGAGCAGGTCGAAGCGGCCTTCGCCGTCGTCGGACCAGTCCCAGCCGTCCATGACCGAGGCGTCGGTGTCGGCGTAGGCGGCCCAGTGCGAGCGATCGCGGCCGAGCAACAGATCTGAGACGCGATCGTTGCGTGGATCGACGAAGCGCAGCGCCGAGCCCCAGCGGTGGGCGACCTCTTGGCCGAGCGTCGAGTAGACGCCAAACTGGAAGTCATCGAGCGGGTGCGTGACGCCGTCGTAGCCGAGGTCGCTCTCTCGCCATGTGTTCAGCGAGTTCATGAACACGAAGCCCTGCAGCTGCTCGATGCCCGTGCCCTCGAGCTGGTTGAACAAGCAGCCGAAGGTGTCGACGGGGAAGTCGCAGTTGCCGAGGCCGTCGGTGTCTTGCTTGAGGGGGAAGTAGTAGGCGGCGGTGCACGGGTCGTCGAAGGTCGTGAACACCGAGACGAAGTCGTAGTTGTCGCCGAGTGACTGCAGCACCGAGATCAACACGCGGTCGCTGCCGTTGGCGTGGTTGAAGGCGTTGGCGTTGGGAAAGTCGGCGTTGCCCGGGCA
>JANNAY010000599.1:0-3455 GCA_031384945.1 Deltaproteobacteria bacterium | reverse complement strand
GACGACGCCGACGTAGACATTGGCGCTGGCGTCGGCGCCTTCTTTCTTCTTCATCGGCGCGCGGTCGTAGGCGGCGCCGCCCTTCAAGCGAAACAACAGCGTCGGGTCAAAGACGCCGCTGTCGTCGACGATGACGGCCTCGACGTCGCACGACGGCGTCGCCGGACACTGCCCCGGCGGCGCATGCGTGATGGTCGGCGCCGTCGTGTCGGTCGCCTTTTTCGGCTTGCCAGCTGCTGCCCATGACGTCGTCGACGCGAACAAGGTCGCGGCGAGAAACAACGGCAGACCGGGGCGGAACACGCGGGGACTGTACGCGCCGGTGCGTGGGGCTTTCAACGTTCCCGACGACGCAGTAGCCGCGCAGCATGTTCACGCTGCGCGACGCGCAACAAAAAGACCACGGCACGCTCGTCGCGTTCAACCAGCGCATGGCGCGCGAGACCGAAGACAAAGACCTCGACGCCGTGGTGCTCGGCAAGGGCGTGCAGCGGCTGCTGACCGACCCCGCCTGCGGTCGCTACTTCGTCGCCGTATCACCCACCGATGAAGTCATTGGCCAGATCATGATCACCACCGAGTGGTCAGACTGGCGAAATGGCCATTTCTACTGGATTCAGTCGGTCTACGTCGACCCGGCGGCGCGGCGGCAGGGCGTCTACAAGGCGCTGCACCACCATGTCGTCGCCCATGCCCGCGACCGCGGCGACATCGTCGGCGTCCGCCTCTACGTCGAGCCGCACAACACGCGCGCACAACAGACCTACAACAGTCTCGGCATGACCAAGACCTACGATGTGATGGAGCAGAGCCTGTGAAGATCGTTTCCCTGACCCTCGCCGCCTTGCTGCTCTCGGCGCCTGTGTTTGCAGGGCCAACGTCGCCGCGCTTGATCATCAAGAACGGCAAGGTCTACGGCCAGAAGAACGCGACGACGATCGTGATTCGTGACGGCGTCATCGAGGCCACGGGCAGCAAATTCGCCCTCGACCGCAACGACCCCGGCGCCAACGCCGACGTCGTCATTGATGCGAAGGGCGGCGTCATTCTTCCTGGTTTTCACGACAGCCACATCCACATGCAGGGCGGCGGACTCTCGTTGGTGCGGGCTCAGCTCGCCGGCGCCAAGACGCTGAAAGACACGCAAGAGGCGGTGAAGGCGTACGCGACGGCGCACCCGGATCGCCCGTGGGTGCTGGGCCGTGGCTGGGCCTACGGCATCGTGCCGACGGGGCAGATGCCGACGGCGGCCATGCTCGACGCCGCGGTCAGCGATCGCCCCGTCTTCATCCGCGCCTACGACGGCCACACCGGCTGGGCCAACACAAAAGCGCTGCAGGCCGCTGGCATCACCAAAGACACGAAAGATCCCGCCGATGGCGAGGTCGTGCGAGATAAAAAGGGCAACCCCACCGGCGCGCTCAAAGAAGGCGCACAAGACTTGATGGAGCCGGTGTTGCCCAAGCCCACCCGCGAAGAAAAGAAGGCGGCGCTGTTGGCGGCGGCGCAGCACTGCAAGAACCTCGGCCTCACCGCCGTCGACGACATCACCTACGAGACCGACGCCTTTGAGCTGTGGACCGAGCTCGAAGCCGAGGGCAACCTGCCGCTGCGCATCACCATCTCGCCGCCCCTCGACGTGACCGAGAAAGAGCTCGACCTCTACGCCTCGTGGCGCGACAAGTTGAAAGATGATCGCCTGATCTCGTTCGGATTTCTCAAGGGCTTTCTCGACGGTGTCGTCGAATCCAAGACTGCTTTCATGACCGAGCCCTTTCATGGTTCGCAAGACGAGATCGGCCGCCCGCTGATCGCCCCCGATCATTTGTTCGCCATCGTCGACGCCGCCCACGCCCGCGGCTTCCAGGTCGCCTTGCACAGCATCGGCGACGCTGCCGTGCGCCTCGCCCTCGACGCTTACGAGGCGGCGGCGAAGAAGCACCCCGACATCGGCGTGCGGCACCGCATCGAGCACATCGAAGTCTTGAACCCCAAAGACGCCCCCCGCTTCAAAGCCCTCGACGTCGTCGCCTCGATGCAGCCGTTTCACGCCAACCCCTTCGGCGACGAGCCCGAGACCGGTCCCTGGGCCGAGAACCTCGGCGCTGAGCGCTGGGGCATGACGATGCCGTGGCGGTCGATTCTCAAGGCCGGCGGGGCGCTGACCTTCGGCAGCGACTGGCCCGTGTATACGGCGAATCCGCTGCATGGTTTGGCCGTTGCACTCACACGCCGCGACGAGAACGGCAAACCCAAGGCCGGATGGACCGTACACCAAATCGTCACTCTCGACGAAGGCATCCGCGCCTACGCGGTCGAGCGCGGCGAGCTCGCTGGCCCTGCCGTCGACATCGGCAGCCTGCGCCCCGGCCAGAAGGCCGACGTGATCGTGCTCGACCCGACCGTTCGACTGGAAGACCCGATGACCCTGTGGAAGGGCGCCGTCCCCGTCGTCATCGTCGACGGGCGCGTGCAACAGCCCCGCGAGTAGGCGCGGCGCTCTTTTTTTCGGCGGACCAGCTGGGCGTTTCTTCCCACGCTGCGTTCAGGCGGCCGACGTCGACGGATCGATCGGAAAACGGCGGCAAACCTCTGGCGGGGCCAGCGATCGCGTGGCACACCGCCACCGTTCGCGGTGATCGGGCCTGCCTTGTGCTTCCGCCCGGTCGAACCCGTGCGCCGAACGAACGGCGTCACGGACCCCGTGTGTGTTGACCTTGAAGGAGTTCTCCATGGTTCGCGTGAAACTGATTGCGCTGCAGGCCCTGATGGCCGTCAGCGTCGTGATTGCCGGCATTGGTTGCGAAGAAGGCTCGAGCGAAGGCGAGGGCGAAGGCGAGGGCGAAGAAGGCGAGGGCGAAGGCGACCCCGACGTCCTGCCGATCAACTCCACCTGCCGTCTCGACGACGACCAGTGCGACCCCGCTGAAGATCTTGTCTGCGTGCAAGAAGGCCTCGCTGCCAACCAGGGCCGCTGCCGTCCGATCTGCGGCGCCATCGACGGCGCTACGGTCACCAAAGATCCTGACGTCACCTGCCCCCAGGGCACGGCCTGCCAGGTGCTCACGCCCACGCCGATCACCGACGGCGAAGACAGCAGCGTCGTCTGCGCCCCCCAGGGCGACGAAAACGGCGTTTGCCGCGCGCTCAACGACGCCGAAGCCTGCGACGCCGGCGACTGCGTCGCCACCGACATCACCGTCGGCCTGAACGACGCTGGCGTGAACGTGATCGAGTCGATCAACTCGCTCGCTTGCCGCAACACCTGCTCGCTCGCCCCCGGCGCCCCCGAGTGCGCGGCGGCGACCGAAGAGTGCCTCGACGTCCGCATCTCGCTCTTCATCGATGACTTCGAGAGACAGCAAGAAGCCGGCGCCGACGTCGCCTGCGTCGTCGCCGACTGCGAAGCCGACGAAGTCAGCTGCCCCTGCAGCGGCCCCTTCACCTGCCTCGAC
>JANNAY010000598.1:0-4133 GCA_031384945.1 Deltaproteobacteria bacterium | reverse complement strand
CCCCCGCGCAGCGGGGGTACTGGGGGCTCTGCGGCGCGAGCAAAGCAAGGCGACGACGTGTTTCCGCGTGCCTCGCGATGTGAGGAGAAGGCCTGCGCGTCGAGGACAAACCGCAGGCGCTGACTTTGGCGTGGATCTGCGGTCCCCCTGCTGCCCGAGTCCCAATGTCCGACGACGGCGACACCGATCGGGCGCAAAAGAATGACCATGTCGCCGCGTTATTTCTTCGCCGTCTCGTTCGCCGCCTGCGCCTTCTTCGTCGCGGGCGCCGCCCACGCCGCCGATGCGTGGAGCCAGCCGTTCGCTGGCGGTGATCTCTTGCACCGCACGACGGGGTCGCAGGACCTGTGGGTGCTCAAGGTCGATCTCTGCACCAACGGCATCGACGTGCGCACGACGGGCGCGGGCGAGAAGGGTCGCACCGTCGGATCGTTCTCGAACCTCGTCGGCGCCGTCGCCGCGGTGAACGGCGACTTCTTCAACGGCAGCTTCAACACCGATGGCCCCGCCATGCACGCCGGCAACGGCTGGGGCGGCACCGACCACGGCTACGTCGCGCCGATCGCATTTGGTTCGCACTTCGTCGACATGCCGCACCACGCCAACGAGGGCGGACCCGCGGCCGGCGCCGTCGAAGTCGTCAGCGGCCACCCGACGCTGCTCGACGACGGCAACGACGTCGGCAACCCCGGCGACGGCCTGTGCACCAACCGTCACCCGCGCACGGCGGTCGGCATCTCGCAAGATCACCGCACGCTGTTCGTCGCCGTCGTCGACGGCCGCCGCAGCGGCGCCGCCGGCATGACCTGCCCCGAGCTCGCCGGACTCATGCGCGAGATGGGCGCGTTCGACGCCCTCAACCTCGACGGTGGCGGAAGCTCAACCATGGTTGTGAATGGCGCGCAGAAGAACCGCCCCAGCGACGGCTCGCAGCGCACTGTCGGCAACCACCTCGCCATCTTGCAGAACGGCGGCGCCGACGCCGGCCTGTGCCCCGAGCGCACGCCCATCGGCGTCCTCGACAGCGCCACCTGCGACGACATCGCCGGCTGGGCCCTCGACGGCGATGCGCTGACGACGCCCATCGACGTCCACGTCTACGTCGGTGGACCCGCCGGCTCCGGCGCTCAAGGTTTCCCTGTGCGCGCCACCAGCCGGCGCCAGGACCTCTGCGACTTCTTCGGCACCGACGGCGCCGCCTGCGAGCACGGCTTTCACTTCGCGCTGCCGAATTCGCTGCGCGACGGCGTGGCCCGCGACGTCTTCGCCTACGCCATCGACGTCGACGCCGCGGGCAGCGGTGGCGTCAGAGGCAACCCGCTGTTGTCGAACGCGCCGATCAGCCTGACGTGTGCGCCGCCCGCGCTCCCGTTCGCCGATGCACGCAAGCGCCACATCACGTCGCCGGCGGTCATGACCGCATGGGGCTTCGCGTTCGCCGACGTCGCCGGCCTCGACGCTGCTGTCGTCGACGGCGTCGAAGAGCGCGACGCGTTTCCGGCTGCGCCGCGTTTGCTCCGTGATGAAGCGCGCCCCGAGGTGTGGCTCATCGACGGCGACACGCGACGGCACGTGATCGACTCCGCCAGCTTCGCCGCCTGGGGCTTCTCCGGCGCCGCCATCGAGGTTGTCGCCGCCGCCGACGTCGACGCGTTTGTGCGCGGTCCTGATGTGCCAGCGGCGCCGTTCTTGTTCCGCGGCGTCGATGGTCCTGCGGTGTACGTGCTCGATGTGGCGCTGCCCGTCGTCGTCGTCGAAGAGCCCGGCGCAGAAGGCGAAGGCGAAGGAGAAGGAGAAGGAGAAGGAGAAGGCGACGGCGTCGGCGAACCTGTCGACACCGACGGCGATGGCGACGCCGACACCATCTACGTCGACGTTCCGGCAAAGACGGGCTGCGCGTCGGCGGGGCTGCCGGTGTTCATGGTGCTGGCCGGGCTGCTGCGGCGCCGTCGTGCAGGACCTCACCCCTCGCTGCGCTCGACAGAGAAGAGCACATTCCGAACCCGGAGTCGCACACTGGCCGGCCATGGTGCCGCGTTGGAAGGCTAAGAAAGACGATCTCCGACAGATGACCGAGGCGGATGCGAACGCGGATTCGCTACATGTGGCACATGCATCGCCCGCTCCTGATCGCCCTCCCGATCGCTGTTCTTTCGCTGGCCGGCGCGGCCCACGCCGCCGACACGCGCACCACGCCGTTTGAAGGCGCAGAGCTGCTGCACCACGTGACGGCGTCGCAAGACGTCTGGGTCTTGAAGGTCGACCTGTGCGCGTCGGGCATCACCGTGCGCGCCAGCGCCTTTAGCGAGCGGCAGCGGACCGTCGGATCGTTCGCGTCTCTCGTCGACGCCGACGCCGCGGTCAACGGCGACTTCTTCAGCTTCGACGACTACCGCACCTCTGGCGTCGCCGGACACGGCGGCGACTTGTGGGGCGGCGTCGACGGCAACGGCCGCGCGCCGGTGTCGTTCGCGCCCCACAACGTCGATGTGCCGCACCACCGCTTCACCCGCGGCGCCATCGACGGCGCGCTCGAGGTCGTCAGCGGGCGTCCGACGTTGCTCGACGATGGCGCCGTCGTCGGCGCGCCCAACGACGCGCTGTGCACCCAGCGCCACCCGCGCACGGCGCTGGGCATCTCTGAAGATCACCGGTCGCTGTTTATCGTCGTCGTCGACGGACGCCGAGAGACCGGCGTCGGCATGACCTGCCCCGAGCTCGCGAATTTCATGCACGGGCAAGGCGCGTTCGACGCCGTCAACCTCGACGGCGGCGGAAGCTCAACCATGGTTGTGAATGGCGCGGTGAAGAACCACCCGAGCGACGGATCGCAGCGCGTCGTCGGCAACGCCCTCGGCATTCGCCAGACCGGCGGCAGCGACGCGCCCTATTGCCCCGAGGTCGCTCCGCGCGGCGTGCTCGAGCGCGCGACGTGCGACGCCATCACCGGCTGGGCCGTCGACGACGACCAGCCGCAGCACGCGATCAAGGTCGCCGTCTTCGTCGGCGGCCCGTCGGGATCGGGCGCGCCGCGCTTCGACATCGCCGCCGACCTGCCGCGCGACGATCTCGCGGGCGAGCTCGGCGACGGCGTCGACGTCGGCGTCGATGTCGGCGTCAATCATGGCTTCTCGTTTCGCGTGCCCAACGCCCTGCGCGACGGCAGCGCCAAAGACATCTACGTCTCCGCCCTCGACGTCGGCGACGTCTCTGACGACGGCATGCGTCCCAACCGCCGGCTCGAGGCGGTGCCGATGAGCGTGACCTGCGCGCCGCCCGCGCTGCCGTTTGTCGACGGACGCAAGCGCCACGTCATCAACCCCGATGCGCTCGCGGCCTGGCAGTTCGCGACCACCGAGATCGCCGGCCTCGACGCCGCCGTCGTCGACGCTGTCGTCGAAGGCGACGCTCTGCCCGCGGCGCCGCGGGTGGTGCGCGCCGACGGCGACGACGCGGTCTACGTCGTCGACGGCGCGCTCAA
Organism: Deltaproteobacteria bacterium; assembly: GCA_031384945.1. Lineage (GTDB taxonomy): Bacteria > Myxococcota > UBA727 > UBA727 > VGSZ01 > VGSZ01. The sequence goes on along the minus strand of JANNAY010000598.1, from coordinate 652 downwards.
GCGTCACGTGCAGAACCCTGCGTCGTTGGCCGCGTGGCGCTTCGCCGTCGAGGTCGTCGACGTCGCGGTCGTCGACGCCCTCGAAGAAGGCGCGCCGTGGCCGCTCGCGCCCTTCACCTTCCGGGCTGCTGGCGACGCGTCCGTCTACGTGCTCGACGAAGCGCCCCTGCCGCCTCCCGTCGTCGCCGGCGAAGGAGAAGGCGAAGAAGGCGGAGCCGGCGAAGGCGGCGTCGTCGATGAAGGCGAAGGCGAAAGCGTCGTCGTCGGCACCCGCGACATCTATGTCGGCAAAAAAGCCGGCTGCGCGCAAACGCCGCTCGAGCTCACGATGACGAGCGCGCTCGGACTTCTCGTCCTGCTGCGTCGCCGTCGCCGCTGATCAGCGATCGTCGCGGTCGCCCGAGCGGCCGGGGCTGCCCGGGTTGCCCGGTCCGGTGCCGCCGCGTCCGGCGCTGCCGGGCAAGAGGTCGCTGTCGGCGTCTTCGTCGACGGTGGCGCCATCTTCGACGACGACCGCGAAGCTGGAGCCGCCGCCGCCGCTGCCGCCAGCGCCGCCAGCGCCGCCGTCGCCGCCGTCGCCGCCTTTGCCGCCGTTGCCGCCGCGGGTGTCGCTGTTGCTGGCGATGGCGAGCCCGCCGCTGGCGCCGGTGGC
>JANNAY010000542.1:0-3270 GCA_031384945.1 Deltaproteobacteria bacterium | reverse complement strand
ATCGAGGCCGAGCTCGACTTCGAGGCCGTCGCTCAAGCTGTCGCCGTCAGAGTCGCTGTCGTTGGGGTTGGTCTGTGTGCCGCCGCCCTGTCCGGGCACCTGGTTGCAGCCGACCTCTTCGCCGTCGCTGAGGCCGTCGTCGTCGCTGTCGACCTCGTTCGGATCGCTCTCGCCAGTGTCGACGCGGCCGTTTCTGTTCTGGTCTTCGAAGTTGTCGTCGAGGCAGTCGCCGTCGCTGTCTTTGAGCGTCGGGTTGGTGATGGTCGACTCGTCGGCGTCGGTCGACGTGAAGGTGCAGCGCGCGTCGACGCCCGCAGTGCGGCCGGCTTCGACGCCGTCAGAGATGCCGTCGCCGTCGGTGTCGAACAGCGCGGGGTCTGTCGTCTTGGGTGCTGGTGCGTTGGGCCAGAGGTCGCCGAATTCGGCCTCGTCGCTGATGCCGTCGCAGTCGCTGTCTTGAACGTCGTTGCCCTCTTCTTCAGGGTCGGGCTCGTCGACGGGGTCGGGGATGATGAAGCCGGCGTCGCCTTGTTGTTCGCCTTCGCCTTCGCCGCCTTCGCCTTCGCCTTCTTCGCCTTCGCCTTCGCCTTCGCCGACGTCGCCTTCGCCTTCGCCGGTGGCCTCGCCCTCGCCTTCTGCTGGCGGCTTCGGGTGCCCGCAGTCGCACGACGACACGGCGACGAGCAGGGCAGAGGCGATGAACAGCTGGCGAATCATGTGGTTGGCTCCAGGTCGACGGCTGAGCCGCCGACCGCGTCTCGGTGTCGAGGCGACGGAAAGGGACAGCGATGCTAGTCACATCGACGCTGACCCCGTCATCTCGCGACGTCGGCGGACGATCCATGAACGATGCTGTCTACATCGACGTACACGAGGCATTGCGCCCGGCCTTTGGCCATCCCGACGCCGTCGAGCTGCGCTGGCCGGCGCCCGCCGATGCGTGGGGTCGCACCGCCGTCGAGGCGCTCTGCCTGCGGATCCGCCGTCTCGGGACGGAGCGGGCGCGCCGCGTCGTCGAGGGCGGCGATCTGCACATCGTCGAGGGCGATGTCACCCGCCCCCTCGGCGTCGATGACGTTGTGCCGCGCAAATGCATCCTCGCGGTTTGGCGCCTGGCCCCCGACTCGCCCGCCGATCTCGTGGTCGCGCCCGGCATCTTGTTCGAAGGCGACGGCCTCGTCGTCGTCGACAAGGGCGGCGACCTCACCATGCACCCGAGCGCGCGCTACCTGCACAACACGCTCACCAGCTTTCTCCGTCGGCGCGGCACGCCGGCGAACCCGTGTCACCGGCTCGACCGAGAGACGTCGGGCGTCGTCATCTGCGCCAGCGACACCGTCGTCGAGAAGAAATGGAAGCGCGCGTTCATGGAGGCGCGGGTTGCCAAAGAGTACGTCGCCGTCGTCACAGGCGCCCTCGACGAAGAGCGCGTCATCGATGCGCCGCTCGCGCTGCAGGGTGAACGCGGGCTGGTGCGCATCCGTGTCGTCGTCGACGCCGCTGGACAACGCGCTGTCACGCGCGTCGTTCCGCTCGAGCAGAAGAACGGGATGACCCTGGTGAGGTGCATCCCCGAGACCGGGCGGCAGCACCAGCTGCGCGTGCACCTCTCGTCCATCGGGCATCCGATCGTCGGCGACAAGCTCTACCAGATGGGCGACGTCTGGTTCGATCGGTGGACGAAGCGCCTGCTCGACGACGACGAGCGGCGGCGGTTGCCGTGTGCGCGGCAGTGTTTGCACGCGTCGCGCGTCGCCCTCGACGACGACGTCTTCGTCGCCCCCCTGCCCGCTGATCTGCGCGCCGTCTTTGAGCAGGGCGTCGAGCGGGTAAGCTCGGTGCCGTGAGCTTCGCCGTCGCGTCGATTTTGTTGGTTGTGGTGGCGCAGACGCAGTCGCCCAACCCGCCGCCGTTGCTCGACGACACGCCGCTGCGCGACCCGGCTTCAGATCCCGTGGGTGACGCGCCGCCCGTGCCCGATCCGGCCGAAGACGATGGGGCGCCGCTTCCTGAATTTGCACGGCCAATCGAGACGCCGACGAAGACCGATCCGGCGACGACGCCTTCGACGACGACGACGATGCAGGATCCGTCGTCGCTGCGCATTCGCCTCGTCTACTCACCGGGACCGTGGGCCGGCGTCTGTCCGTCGCTCGACGACGTGCGCGACAGCATCCAGGCGCACCTCGGCTACGACCCCTTCGGCGAGCCCGCCGATCGGGTCGTGTTGTTGTTGCTCGACACCGTGAACGGCGTCGAAGGCGACCACCCCGACCGCGCCCGCGTCGAGCTGCTCGACCAACAGCTCAAGTCCCTCGGCACGCGCTCGGTGACATCGACCGAGGGCTGCGGCGAGCTCACCGCCACCGCGGCGCTGCAGGTCTCGATCGCCGTCGACCCGGCGCGCATCGCCGGACCTCGTCCGATTGAACCCGTCGACCCCGCCGCGCCCACGGGCACGACGACGCTGCGACCGGTTCCGCGGGGTCCGGTGACGCCGCCGACAGAGCCTGCGCCGTTGGTGTTGCAGTCCGTCAACGACGTCCCCGGCTTCTTCGGCGTCGACGGCCACATCGCCGTCGGCGTCGCGCCGCAAGACTTCATGTTCGGCGGCACCGCCTACGCCGGCCTGCGCTGGGAGTGGCTGTCGGGACGCGCCGAGTTCCGCATCGACTTTCCCGGCGACGACCGCGGCACGACGTCGGTGCCGCTGTTGTTGTCGGCGGTGCCGTGCGCGCACATCCCCATCAGCAAGCTCGGCCCCGACGAAGAGATCGACGTCAGCACCTGCGGCACCCTCACCGGCGGCGTCATCCCCGTCTTCGGCACCTACAACGGCCTCGGCATCTACGCCGGCGTCGGCGCCCGCGTCGGCCTCGACTGGCGCTTCGACGACACCAGCGCCATCCGCGGCTTCATGCAGCTCGAGGGCGCCGCCCTGCGTCCGCAGTACGAGTCGTCGAATGCGGCGACGTTCACCACCCCACCGCTCAACATCATGATCGGCATCGGCGTCGACCTGCCCGCCGTCGAGTAGCGCCATGGCCGAGACCAAGACCAAGCCCACCACCGTCGACGTCGACACCTTCCACGCCGCCGTCGCCCATCCGGTGCGCCGCGCAGACGCGATCGCCGCACTACAAATACGAGAGCAGCCACGAGTCTTCGCGCGCCTTGGGAAGCACCAGCGCAGCCCTCCGTCTACGTCAACAAGCCCGCCGACATCGACATCACCGTCCTCGAGGAGATCGTCCGCAGTTCGCTGGCAGT
>JANNAY010000535.1:0-1900 GCA_031384945.1 Deltaproteobacteria bacterium | reverse complement strand
CGACCCACGCGTAGCAGCCGTAGAAGGCGGCGAGGGCGATGAGACCCAACAGGGTGCCCCACAGGGCCCGCCGGCGGGCGAGGCGCCGGTCTTCGTCGACGATCTTGTCGAAGAGGGCGGTGAAGCGGCCGAGGATGAGATTGCCGAGGCCGAAGGTCTTGACCTCTTTGACGGTTGAATCGCGGGTGAGAACCCACTCGAGATAGTTGAGGCGGCGCCCTTCAGGAGCGCGCCAGGTCATCACGCGAAAGCTCTCGCCGGCGAACCGCAGCTCGGCGATGAATGACGGGATCGCCGCCAGTACAAGAATCAGCAGCGCCCACGGCGCCACCGTGACGATCAACGCGCCGTAAGTGAGCAGCGTGATGATGTTCTGAATGATGCCGAACACCTCGAGCACCAACGACAGCGGACGGGTGTCGGCCTCGCGCCGCGCGTTCTGCATCTTGTCGTAGAGGGCAGAGTCTTCGAAGTGCCGCAGCTCGAGCGTCAGCGCCTTCTCGAGCACGCGCACGCTCAACGAGCGCTTCAGCCGTGCCCCGATCGACTCGCGCACGAGCCAGTGCGTGCGCTGCAATGTCGTCTGCAGCACGACGAGAAAGAGCTCGAGGCCGACGGCTTCGAGCACGTTGTCGCGGGCCTCGAGCGAGCCGGTCTTCTGGGCGGTGACGACGCCGTCGACGATGAGCTTGGCGACCCAGGCGATGGCCGCAGGCACCAACGCCTGCACGAGCGTGAAGAGCAACAAGACGACGACGGCGACGGGGGCGGCGGCCCACAACAGCTTCATCGTCGGCGGCACGTGCTTGACCACGAGCAGCAGCTGCGCCGCTTTTTCGCGCAACGTCTTCGGTTTCTCTGGCTCTTTCTTCTTGCGCGTCGCCATCGCCGTCAGATGCGCAGGCGACGACGACGTTGCAACCGCTATCGGTTCTCGACGGCACCGAAGGTGTTGAGGTCGTTGTTGGTGCTCTTGAAGTCAGCGCGCACAAACGCAGCGTCGCGGGTCGCGTTCGTCAAGCGCAGCTCATCGATCGAACCGGTGAACATGTTGCCGAGCTCTTGCGACGTGCCGAGGTCGACGAAGCGCGGGTTCATGGCGGCGACGGCGATGTTGCGTTCGGCGATGAAGGCGCCGTTGACGAAGATTTTGATGTTGCCGCCGTTCCACGTGATGACGACGTGGCTGAAGGCGGCGCGGGGCAGGGTGCCGCCGGCAGTGGCGTCGAAGTCGCCGTTGGTGGCGGGGTTGGTGGGGATGCTGAATCCAACAGCGCCGTTGGGATCGGCAGCGGTGTCGCCGACGGTGAAGTGCACCGAGCGGTTGTCGAAGCCGAAGGTGCGCGGGCCCTGCCCGTCTGAATAGAAGACGGTCTGGCCGTTGCTCATGGCAGCGCCGCCGACGCGCCGTCCGACGACGAGCGACATGGTGCCCGTGCCGGGGTTCAAGCCGAAGACGTTGCCGCCGGCGAGGTTGTTGTCGTCGTCGAGGATCATGAAGTGGCAGTTGTTGCCGTTGGTGAGGTTGCAGGCGGCGTTGTCGAAGTCGACAGCGTTGTCGACGAGGCCTGCGCCTGCGCCGACTTTGAATCTGCTGCTGCCGGGGTTGATGGCTTCGTTGCCGACGACGTCGGTGGCGCGTCCGGCTTTGCTGTCGAAGCCGCTGGCGTCTTCGAAGTGAAAGACAGCGTTGTAGGCGCTGAAGGTGCCGGCGCCGGCGCTGACATCGGCGGCGACGGCGCTGCCGAAGTACATCCAGATGTGGTCGCGCTGTCCGCGCGGATCGAGCGTCGGCATTTTGACGAAGAACGTCGCTGAGCCGGCGCCAAAGACGACGCGCTCGTGGCTCAACACCTGCCCGGTGGTGCCATCGCGCTGATCGATGAAGCGCACGTCGCGA
>JANNAY010000525.1:0-1546 GCA_031384945.1 Deltaproteobacteria bacterium | reverse complement strand
CGCGGACAACTCCGCTTTGTCCGCGGACAACCCTGTGGAGTCCGCGGATGTCCCGCGCCAACGAAACGAAACGAAACGTAACGAAACTGACCGAAACGAAACGGACCAGAACGGAGAAGAGAGCGACCCGCTCGCGGTTGGGCCCGAGGTCTTGCAGCCGGAGTCGAGCCGAGCGCTCGACGATGCCCGCGCCGCCGTCATCCGCGACAACCGCAACGCCCGCAACGACAAGAAGGCCCAGGCCGAGAGCGTCTACGGCAGGCCGCAGTCCATCGACGCCCTCCTGGCGCACGTCATGCCCAAGGGCATCAGCGTCGGCGAGTACCTGACCAAGAAGTTCCCCCTCTTCGACGACGAGGATGGCCGCCCCTCGATCGACGCTCGCGTCGCGGTGCTCTGGCCGGCGATGCAGGGGAAGAGCTGGGGCATCAGCGGCGAGGACGCCATTCGCTGGCTCGTGGCCAAGCTGTCCGAGGACTATCTCGAGCTCCGCCAGCGCGAGCACATCATCGCCGAGAAGAAGGCCCGCGGCGTGACGCTGCCGCAGGAGCAGCTGCCAGCGTCGGTGCGGACCGACGACGTCACGCACTGGAACGACTACTGCGCCAATACGCGAGGCCGGATGCCGACACTCGCCGAGTGGCGCGAGGCCGGCCGGCCGTCGCCGTCGTCAGCGCCTGCGGCCGGCTCCGGCGGCGCGCCGGCGCTCCCGCCGGCGGCGACAGCGGTGAACCAGCCGCCAGCTGCGCTCGCCGTCGCCGACGACGTCGCCATCGCCGCCGACAAGGACCGCGCGCTGGCCGCGCTCGATGCACTCGCCGGCGCCATGACAAAGAACGCGCCGCCGACGAAGCGGACGCCGCCGGCAGTGTCGTTGAAGCCCGCCGCGCGGCTCACGCGCGCCGAGCTCGACGAGATGAAGACCCACTCGAAGGACGCGAAGCTGATGGCCGAGGCGCTCGAGCGGCAGTACGCGCTCGACGACGCGAAGGCCGCCGACGCCCGCAAGAGCGCGGACGGAGCGGTCCCATGACCGGCGGCAAGCGCCCCAGCGGCAAGAGCCGCTTCGCGGTTCACTTCTCGTCGAAGACGGTCGAGCACGCGACGCCGCAAGGCGTCTTCGACGAGCTCAACGCCGAGTTCGGTCCGTTCCAGCTCGACGCTGCAGCGACTCCGCGCAACGCGAAGTGCGCGGTCTTCTACACGCGGCGCATGAACGGGCTCGCCCTGCCCTGGGCGCCGCGTACGTTCGTGAATTGCCCGTACGCGCGAAACGTCACCGGCGAGTGGGTGGCAAAGGCGGACCGCGAAGCGCGCGAGCGCGGCTGCGTCGTCGTCCAGGTGCTGCCCGCGCGCACTGACACGATCTGGTTTCACGAGCACGTCCTCGAGCCAGGCCACGAGGTGCGCTTCTGCAAGGGCCGCATCGCGTTCGGCAACGCCAAGAGCGGCGCGCCCTTCCCATCGATGATCGTCATCGCCCGTCCTGAGCGCTGGGCTCCGAGGCTCGCAGCATGAGCCGCTCGCAAGTCATCGACGAAGCAGA
>JANNAY010000465.1:0-5495 GCA_031384945.1 Deltaproteobacteria bacterium | reverse complement strand
GACGATCCACACCGGCGGGCGCTCCGTCGTCGTTGTGGGCGTCATGGGCGCTGGCCGCTTATCGACACAGGGTCGGCATAGAGACAGCGAGGCCCGCGGACAACTGTGGCGAATTTGTTTTCGATGCCGATCTCTCTCGCGCCGCAAGCAAACATGGACACCCAGCCGAACCTTCATAGACTGAAGGCGCAGGTGGTACCTTGAAGATTCTCGTCGTCGACGACAGCAAAGTGATGCGCGAGATGATCGTCGCCTGTCTGCGGGGCGTCGAAGGGCTCGAGTTCACCCACGCGGCGAGCGGCCTCGAGGCCATCGAGCGCCTCTCGCTGGCCCCGTTCGATCTCGTGTTTCTCGATCTGAACATGCCCGACATCGGTGGCTTTGAAGTCGTCGAATTCGTCCGCGGGCAAGACGAGCTCAAGAGCCTGCCGATCATCGTCGTCACGACCCGAGGCGACGAAGGGTCGAAGACCAAGGCGCTGGCCGCCGGCGCCACGCGCTTCATGACCAAGCCGTTCGATCCGCAGAGCATCCTCGGCGAGGTCAAAGAGATCTTCGGCGCGCGGCTCAGCGCCCGATGAGCGAAGGCCTCGACCGCGCCGAATTCGTCGCCGGGTATCTCGCCGAAGCGGACGAGCTCTTGCGCGCCGCCGACGCTGCCCTCGTCGCGGTCGATGAAGCCCTGCGCAAAGGCGAGCCCCACCACCGCTTGGTGCGCGAGTTGTTTCGGCAGCTGCACACGCTCAAGGGCCTGTCGGCCATGGTCGGCGTCGACGCCATCGTCGACATCTCGCACGAGATGGAGTCGCTGTTAAAGAGCGCCGACAAGAGCGGCGGCCGCGTCTCTGCCGTCGTCGTCGACGTGTTGGTGCAGGGCAAGCGCGCCATCGAGCAGCGCGTCGCCGCCTTTGCCCAGGACAAGCCGGTCGCACCTGCACCGCCCGCGTTGCTGGCGTCGTTTCAGGACGCCGCGTCGTCGTTGTCGGCGGCGCCGTCGTCGACGTTGACGTTGACGTTGGAGCCAGACATCGCGGAGCGCTTGTCGCGCAGCGAGGCTGATGAGCTCGCCGAGGCCTTGCGCCGTGGGCGCCGCGCCTTGCGCTTTGACTTCGTGCCCTCGCCGACGTCGACGGCGGCGGGGTTGAGCATCACAACTGTGCGCGAGCGGCTGTCGTCGTTGGCGACGCTGGTGAAGGTGGTGCCGCGCTCGCTGCCGAAGAGCGACGCTGCCCCTGCTGGCTTGTCCTTCGTCTTGTTGTTCGTCACCGACGCCGCCGACGTCGATCTCGCCCGCGCCGTCTCAGCCGACGCCGACGCCTTTGTCTCCGTCGGCGCCACCACTGCCGCCGAGGTGCTCATCGACGACGACGTCGGCAGCGACGGCGATGACGGCGATGACGGCGTTGCTGTACGCAGCGACAGCATCCGCGTCGATGCCTGGCGTCTCGACGACGCGCTCGAGAAATTGTCATCGCTGGTCGTGTCTCGCTTTCGCATGGCGCGCGCGGTCAACGTGCTGCGCGATCGCAGCGCGGCGTTGTTGGGCACCGCCGCCGGTGACGCGTTGCGCGCAGACGTGCGCGAGCTGCAGGCCATCGTCGGCGACAGCGGGCGGCAGCTGCAAGAGCTGCGCGGCGCCATCACCAAGGCGCGCATGGTGTCGGTGGCGACGTTGCTTGAGCGCGTGCCGCTGATCGTGCGCGGCATGTCGCGCGCGACTGGCAAACCCGTGCGCCTCGTCGTTGACGCCGGCCGGGCCGAGCTCGACAAGGCCGTCGCCGACCGCGTCTTTCCTGCCATCGTTCATCTCGTCAGAAACGCCGTCGACCACGCCGTCGAGCCGGCCGATGAGCGCGAAAAAGCGGGCAAACCGCGAGAGGCGACCATTCGGGTCTCTTGCTTCGAGCGCGGCTCGCAGCTCTCGATCGACATCGAAGACGACGGCCGCGGTGTCGACGCTGTCGCCGTCGCCCGCAAAGCCGGCGTCGCCGTGCAGGACGACGCACAAGACTTGCTGGCGCTCTTGACGCGGCCCGGGTTGTCGACGCTCGACCACGCCACCGCCCACAGCGGCCGCGGCCTCGGCATGGACATCGTCAAGCGCGTCGTCGTCGACGTGCTCGGCGGCGACCTGTCGATGACGACGCGGCCTGGCCTTGGCACGCGCTTTACGTTGCAAGTGCCCTTGTCGGTCTCGATCGTCGACTCGTTCGCCTTCGAGTGCGGCGCGCAACCCTTCGTGGTCCCCGTCGCCAGCGTCGAAGAGATCGTCGAACTGCGGCCCGATCTCGTGTTTCGGGCGCCGCTGTCGTCGCTGCCGCAGGGGTCGCGGCTGCCGTCGTCGGCGCTGACGATGCTGCCGACGTCGGCGGCTGCTGCTTCTGCTGCTTCTTCTTTTGGCAAGAACGCCGTGCGCCTGCTGCGCCGGCGTGACGGCGTCGTTCCACTGTTTCGCCTGGCCGAGCTGTTCTCGCTCGAGTCAGTGCGCAACGACACGACGTTCGAGAAAGCGTTGATTGTGCGTCGACAAGGACAAGCCTGGGCCTTCGCTGTCGATCGCATGTTGGGGCAGCAAGAGGTCGTCGTTCGCCCCCTCGAAGATCCGCTGCTGCAGGTGCGCGGCGTCTCGGGCACCACCGATCTCGGCGACGGCAAGCCCACGCTCGTCGTCGATCTTCTTGGCCTTACCACAGGTGAGGCATGACCAACTCTTTGCATGTGCTCTTCAAGCTCGACGGGGCCGAGTACGTCATCGCCGCCGCCGACGTCTTGCACATGGAGACGTTCAGCGGGGCCACGCGCGTGCCCGGCACCGCGCCCCACGTCGCTGGCGTGATGCAGATCCGCCGCCGCGTCGTGCCGGTCATCGATGTGCGCCAGCGCTTCGGTCTGCCGTCGATCACGCCGACGCTCGACAGCCGTGTCGTCGTCGTTCAAGACGGCACCCGCGCCGTTGGCTTGCTGGTCGACAGCGCCCGCGAAGTGGTGCGCATCGACGAGAGCACCTTTCAAGACCCCCCCGACATCATTGACCACCAGGCCGGCGGCTTCGTGAAGAAGCTGACCCAGAGCGGCAAGCGCCTGCTGCTGCTCATCGACTTTCGCAAGCTCATCACTGAGGAGACCACCCATGGCGGCTAACCACTCACACAACGGCGTCGACGTCGATGCTGCCTGGGGCACCGCCAGCGAGCTGTCTCGCTCGCTGCGCGCATCGGCCACGCAGGTCGCCGGCATCGACGACGCCATCCTCCGCCTCGTCGCCACCGGCAACGAAGCCGTGGCCGCCGGCGAAGAGCTGCGCGTCTCGTCGGCTTACGTGGCCGCCAGCGTCGAGCAGAGCGGCGTCGCCCTCGAACAGCTGGCCCGCGGCCAGCGCGAGGTCGCCGAACTGAGCCGCGACGCGCAGAAGGGGCTCGAGGCCACGAGCAGCGCCCTCACCGAGCTCACCGCCTCGTTCGGCGGCGCGCGCAAAGACGCCGACCTGCTCGCCTCGACGGCAGAGTCGACGGCGGCGACGCTCGAAGAGCTGGCGCGCTCAGTGCGCGGCGTTGCCTCGAATTGCTCTGACCTCGGCGCCGCGAGCGAGCAGCTGTTGGCCGCCGCGAAAGAGACCAGCACCGGTGCTGCCGACGTCGCCGCACGCGTCGAGACCAACGCCGCCAGCGTCGAAGAGGTCGCCGCCACCGTCGACGGCATGGCCAAGGGCATCGGCCGCCTTGTCACCGACGCGCAAGGCGTGCAGCAGCAGGTCAACGGCATCGCCGCTGGCGTCTCGGGCATCGGCAAAGCGCTCGACGCCGTCGGCAAAGACGCCGCCGAGATGACCGCCGCCGTCGAGAGCACCGCCGCCGCCGCCGAGCAGATGGCGCGATCCATCAAGGCCACCGTCGAGCACACCCAAGAGCTGCAAGACAGCGGCCGCAGCACCGCGAGCACCACCACCGAGATCGCCGCGAGCATCGAAGAGGTCGCCGCCACCGCTGAGAAGAACGCTGTCGTCGTCGATTCGAGCGCCGCCACCATCGAAGAGCTGGCCCGCTCGGCGACCTCGATGGCCCAGAGCGCCGACCAGATCGCGCAGACAACGGCGTCGTCGGCGGCGGCGCAGGCGCAGCTCGAGTCGTCGACGAAGAAGATCGTCGCCGTGATCGGCGGCGCGCAAAAGACCGCCGCCGATGTGTCGATCACTGCGCGCGAAGGCGGGGCCCTGCTCGGGCGCTGCCTGCAGTCGCTGCGCGACGTGCGCTCTGCCGTCGTCGAGCAAGCCGTCGTCGTCAAAGACATGGGCAAGCGCACCGAAGACATCGGCGACATCGTGCAGACCATCAACTTGATCGCCGACCGCACCAACTTGCTGTCGCTCAACGCCAGCATCGAAGCCGCCCGCGCCGGCGAGCACGGCCGCGGCTTCGCCGTCGTCGCCGAAGAGATCCGCGCCCTCGCCGACCGGGCCGCCACGGCGTCGACCGACGTCGCGAAAATTCTACGCGCCCTGCAGTCGACGGCCAGAGACGCCGTCGGCGCCGCCAACGACGGCGTCAAGGTCGCCGACGAAGGCGCCCGCGTCGCCGCCGAAGCCGAGAAGGGCCTCGCCTCGATCCTCGACGGCGTGCAGAGCGTGTCGTCGGCGGTCGCCGAGATCGACCGCTCTGCCGGCGAACAAGCGACGGCGATCACATCGCTCTCGCTGCACGCCGTTCGACTCGCCGAAGAAGGACGCGCCATTGCCCGCGCCGCCGCCGAACAGACCAAGGCGACGCAGGGCGCGCTGCAGGGCGCCATCGAGATGAAGAAGATGGCGCGACAGACGAAAGAGGCGACGGCAGAGCAGGCGCGCGCCCTGCGCGAGCTCGTGAAGGCCAACTTTTCGCTGGCGAGCTCCAGCGAAAAAGCCGCCCGCGCCGCCGCCGAACAAGCCACCGCCGCCGCTGACGTCGCCAAGGCTGCCGTGCGCATGCGGGCGTTGGCGGCGCAGACCACCGGCGCGGTGCTCGACCAGGGCAAGGTCGCAGCCGCCGCCGGCACCGCCGCCGTCGACGTCGCCTCGGCCACGCAGCGCATGTTCACCGGGCTCTCTGAGCAGGCGCGCGGCGCCGCCGAGATCGCGCGGGCGATGGACGACGCGCGCAAGCAGTCGGTGCAGGCCGCCCGCGCCGTCGCCGAGCAAGCAAAGGCCGCCACCGAGATCGAAGCCAGCGCTGGCGAGGTGTCGCGGCTCGCCGCGACGGCGACGCGGGCCACGTCTGATCAGACGAAGTCGACCGCGGCGTTGGCGAAAGAGGCTGACGATGTGCGGCGCATCGCCCGCCAGTCCGCCCGCGGCGTGGCCGAGCAGGCCGAGGCGGTGACGTCGCTGTCGTCGACGGCGGCGAAGCAGGCGTCGTCGTTGGCGTCGATGACGGCGTCGGTGGCCGAACAGGCGAACGGCAGCACGCAGCTCGCGGCCGGCCTCGCTGACCTGCGCGGGCGCGCCCGCGAGATCGCTGGCGCCG
>JANNAY010000462.1:0-2640 GCA_031384945.1 Deltaproteobacteria bacterium | reverse complement strand
CTCGAGGCGCGCGCGCGCTTGTTTCTCGCCGTCGATCGCACGGTCGAGAGCGAGGCGAGCTTCGTCGAAGCAGCGCAGGCGCAGCCGTCGTCGACGAACGCGCTGGCGCTGCTGCGGGCCGCTGACGCTCGCCATGATCAGGCGCGCACGGCGGCCCTGTGCGCGAGCCCGCCGCTCGAGGTCGAGCTGTCGGCGTGGGGCGAAGCGTGCCAGCGCGTGCTGGGGCAGAGCGACGTGCAGTTTCTTCTCGCTGGCGCCGACGCCAGCACGCCTTGCTTGAGCCGCTGTCGCGCGTCGGGCTTTCGCGCCGTCGCCGCCTGCACCAACGCGGATTGCTATTTGCGCAACAACAAAGCCCACGAGATTTGCACCGCGACCTGCGGTGACGAGGTGAAACCATGAGCAACATCCAGATCGTCGGCGTCGTTGGCGCCGGACAAATGGGCGCGGGCATCGCCCAGGTCGCCGCCCAGGCCGGCTGCGACGTCATCGTCACCGACGTCGCCGACGCGGCGCTCGAGAAGGGCAAGAAGACCATCGGCGATTCGCTCGCGCGCCTCGTGAAGAAAGAGGTCTTGAGCCAGGCCCTCGCCGACGAGTCGTTCAAGCGCGTCGTCTTCACCACCGACGTCAAGGCCCACGGCAAGAGCGACTTCGTCGTCGAGGCCGCCACCGAGAACGAGGTCTTGAAGAAGAAGATCTTCGCCGACCTCGACGCCGTGGCCCGCGACGGCGTCATCCTCGCGTCGAACACCTCGTCGATCTCGATCACGCGGTTGGCGGCTTCAACGAAGCGGCCGACGTCGTTCATCGGCATGCACTTCATGAACCCCGTGCCGGTCATGAAGCTCGTCGAGATCATCCGCGGCATCGCCACCGACGACGCGACGTATGCGACGACAAAGGCGCTGGCCGAGAAGCTGGGCAAGACGACGACGGTGTCGAAAGACTACCCGGGCTTTCTGGCGAACCGCATCCTGATGCCCATGATCAACGAGGCGTTCTATGCGCTGATGGAAGGCGTGGGTTCGGCCGAAGACATCGATACAACCATGAAGCTCGGTACGAACCAGCCGATGGGTCCGCTGACCCTCGCTGACTTCATCGGCCTCGACACCTGTCTGGCCATCATGAACGTGCTGCACGACGGGCTGGGCGATGCCAAGTACCGGGCGTGTCCGCTGCTGCGGCAGTATGTCGACGCCGGGTGGATGGGTAAGAAATCGGGGCGCGGCGTCTACAAATACACCTGACAACAAAAAGCCCCGATCGCTCGGGGCTTTTTCGTTGCTGGCGGCGTCCGCTCAGACCGCGACTTCGGTGGTCGACCAAAGCGAAGCCGCGTCGCCGACGTCGATGCCGGCGTAGCGGCAGACGACGATCCAGCGGCGGCGGCAGCCGGCGAGCAGGGCGGGGTGGTCGGTGAGCTTCTTGCGCTCGGCGAGCAGCACCTCTTTGCCCTTCGTCTTCAGCCAGTCTTCGGGTTGAGCGACGCCCTCTTTCTCCCACAGCGCCTGCCAGCCGATCTCGTCGTGCCAGGCGTCGCCAGCGAGGAACAGCGACAGCTCTTTCTGCGCCGTCGACGACGAAGACGACGAAGGCGAAGCCGCCTCTTCCTTCTTCTCCGACGTCGACGAAGACGATGAAGACGAAGACGAAGACGAAGACGACGACTCGTCCGCCTTCTTCTTCTGTTCTTCGGCCTTCTTCTTCTCGTCGTTGGCCTCGTCGAGCGGGCTCTTCTTCTCGCGGTCGTCGGCCTGCTTCTTCATCTTCTGCGAGACGTAGAGCATGGCGCCGGCGGCGGCGGCGGACACAGCGAGGACGATCAGGCGGCGGGGGATGGCCATGGACCTCGTTCTAACACCCGACCCCCGGGCGATCAGTTTTTCGGACCTCAGAGGCCGAGCTCGTCGACACGCACGTGATCGAGCAGCCCCAGGGCGGCCAGTTCGGGCTTGGCCATCGCCAACAAAACGACGTCGCGGACGCGGGCGTTGTAGGCGTCGACGACGGCGCGCACGAGGCGCCGCACGTGCACGGGCGCCTCGCCGACGTCGCCGACGCGGTGGGTCTGGCAGCCCTTCGCGTAGAAGATCACGCGGCTCTGCAGGTCGAGGGCGTACGGGTAGCGGGCGCACGACAGCGGCCACGACGGAAAGACCGAGCACAGGCGATCGTCGTTGAGCAGCACGCAGGTGCCGGTGTCGTCGCGGCGCAAGATGGGAAAGGCGCGGTGAAACACCGAGTCGTCGGCCTCGCGCCGCGCCCACGTCTGCTTCTTCGTCTCGGCTTTCGACAGCGCCGGCCGCGCAAAGGCCATCACGTCTTCGCGTCCGAGGTCTTTGAGCACCGCGATGTCGCGCAGCCGCAGCGAGACGACGGCGTCTTTGCCGGTGCAGCAGAGGTCGACGCAGTTCTCACAGTCGGGGATTTGCCCCTGCGGGATCATCACCTTCAGGTCGCTCGTCCGCAGCATCTTGAGCGAGAAGCGCCGGCGCAGCCGAAAGATCGTTCCGACGTTTTTGAGGCTGTAGAAGTGTTCTGATTTGGCTTGCCACAGCGCTTCGAGGGCCGTCTCGACCGGTCCCGGCGTGTGCACCGGCTGGATCCAGCCGTTCTGTTCGGCCTCGGCCTCGA
>JANNAY010000440.1:0-2524 GCA_031384945.1 Deltaproteobacteria bacterium | reverse complement strand
CAACTGCAGGCCCGCGCCGCGGTGCTGCAGGGGCACCTGCAGCGCTTCCGGCTCTAGCCGCCGGCCTGGCGCGGGCGGCAGACGACAGCGGTCACATTCACAGCGCAATCGGTCGGTACTTCTGCGATCTGAGTCACATGGCGATCCGGTGGATCGCTACAGGTGCCGCATTGCAATGCCGATGGAGTCGGACTGAGACAGTTTTGGCTCCGAATGTGTCTCAGTTCGTGGCCCTCTCTACAGTGGACGTGCCGACCAACTGTCTCACCGCGGTCGGAGTAGAGGACACGAATGTCGAAGCGCTCGCTCTTGCTGCCCCTTGCCGCCCTCTGCGCCGCCCCCGTTGTGCTGGCCCATGGCGCAGGCCCGGATGGTGCCAACAGCGCCTCGGCGCCGACATACGCAAACCTCGCTGCGAGTGGCTCAGCGCAGTGGTCGCGGGTCGTCTCTGTCGCCCAGCCCCTGCGCACCGACAGCCCGCTCTTTCCTGGCGACCCGGCGTTCACCTCTGACCCGTGGGCCACTGTCGCGACCGACGGCTACCTGCTCGAGCAGGTGTCGCTGGGCACGCACACGGGCACACACATGAGCGCCCCCTGCCATTTCATCGACGGGGCCCTCTGCGTCGACGACCTGCCGGCCAAGATGTTCGTGCGAAAGGCGGTCGTCATCGACGTGCGCAACCGCGTCGCCGTCGCGGGCGGCAACTTTCAGGTGACGAAGCAAGACCTGCGCGATTGGGAGCGCCAGAACGGCAGGATCCCCGAGGGCGCGATGGTGCTGCTCGAGACCGGCTTCAGCGCCAACTTCTTCAACGACCACTACTTCGACGACGCCCCCGGCTTCAGCGGCGAAGCCGTCGCCTGGCTGATGCGCTCGGTCGGCTCCGGTGGGCGCGGCGCCGCGGGCACGGGCTCAGACACCTTTGGCCCTGACGCCACCTCTGACCTCGCCTTCGACGCGTCCTACGAGACGTACCTCGCTGGCGGCGTGACCCTCGAGAACCTCGCCCACCTCGAGCGCCTGCCGGCGCAGGGCGCGACCATCATCTTCCTCCCGGCGTTGCTGAAGGATGGCTCGGGCTTTCAGACCAACGTCATCGGCCTCGTGCCCTGAGTCCCAGGTCCCTGAAGCGTCAGTGACCGCGCAGCGGGGCCTGGTGCCCCGCTGTTCTTTTGTGGGGCGTTGACGACGACGGCGACGACCACCAAGTGCACGCCATGGGCATTCGCACCGAGATCAAGAACCGCGCAGTCATCACCTCGCTCAAGGTGCTGCCGCAGCACTGGATGAGCGCCATGATGGGCCGCGTCGCCGCGCTGCCGGCCCCCACTGTCGCCGTCAAAGGCTTCGGCAAATTCTTCGGCGTCGACTTCGACGAGGTCAAAGAGCCCATCGAGTCGTTTCGCTCGGTGCAGTCGTTCTTCGTGCGCGAGTTGAAAGCCGGCGCCCGCCCCGTCGACGCCGCCGCTGACGCCTTTGTCTCTCCCTGCGACGGCCGCTGGGGCGCCGCTGGCGTCGTCGCTGGCGACACCGCGCTGCAGCTCAAAGGGCGCAGCTACTCGGTGCGCATGCTGTTGCACGACGACGAAAAGGCCAGCCTCTTCGAGGGCGGCACCTACGCGACGCTGTATTTGTCGCCGCGCGACTACCACCGCTTCCACTGCCCCGTTGACGGCGTCGTCGACGGCATCCGCTACGTGCCGGGCGCGCTGTGGCCGGTGAACGGCGCGGGCCTCGCGCATGTCGACGGACTGTTCACCAAGAACGAGCGCGTCATCGCCTGGCTGCGTCCCGACCACGACCCCAGCGCCCTCATCGCCATGATCGCCGTGGGCGCGACCATGGTGGGCAAGGTCCGCGTCGCCTTTGACGACGCCGTCACCACCAACGTCAGCAACCCCGATGTCACGGTGAAGTCGTACGACCCGCCCGTTGCGCTGCAGAAGGGCGAAGAGTGGGGCCGCTTCGAGTTCGGCTCGACCATCGTGCTGCTCGGCACCAAGGGCGCGTTTGACCTCGACATTCAGGCCGAGGGCACGCCGTTGAAGTTGGGCGCACGCATCGGCTCGATCTGAAATTCGCGCCGCAGAGCCCCCCAGAACCAGCGCAATGCCCGGCCCTGCTCGCCGCACGATTCACAACCCAGGTTGTGGATCTGCGCCTCATGCCTCGCGTGAAGAGATCGTTCCACCGCGCAGCGCTCACGATTCGTCACATCGCGGTTTGTCGACGAGAAGCGGCGGCCGATCGACCTGCGAGCATCGTCGCTCCACGCCCCCCTCGCCCAGGCTCGGACCCAAAGTTTTGGGGTAGAAGTCGCGGTTCCATGATGCATTTCGGCGCGTCAATCGAACAGCATCGTCGTCGGCGATCAACTGCTGCATGCTCGCTCGAGTTGCGATCCTGCACCCCAAAATTTTTGGGGGCCGAGCCTAAGCAAGCCTAAGCAAGCCTAAGCAAAGGGCGGCTATTGGCGATGATGCTCGCCGACGACCTTCCGATCCCGAGTGCGCAGCGGGGG
>JANNAY010000439.1:0-2042 GCA_031384945.1 Deltaproteobacteria bacterium | reverse complement strand
CGCTGAAGTCGACGTTGCCCGCGGCGCCGTCAGACGAGGCGTCGGCGTTGACGCGGTAGACGTCGACGTCGCCCCCTGCGCCGGCGACATCGTCGATGAGGACGGCCCGGTCGCGCATCGCCTTTGCCAGCGGCCAGCGATGGTCGTTGAGCACCACCATCGCCGGCCATGGATCACCGTGCCGCGGGGCAAAGGCCTCGGTCACCAACACGCGCTCGTCGATGCCGGCGATGTGGGCGGCGCGCACGGCGGTGACGACGTCGTCGCGCCACGGCGGCAGCACGTGGATCGTGTCGCCACGCTTCACATCGGCGCTGTGGGACTGCAGCGCAGCGACGAAGACGGCGGCGTCGATGTCGCTGCGCGTGAAGGGCTGCACGACGGAGACGACGACGGAGACGACAAAGGCGCCGACGACGACGGCCGCGCCCTGCTTCGAGCTCACGGCTTCTTCTCGAGCAGGGCCGAGCGCCGGGCCTCGCGGGCGAGGTCGATCATGTCTCTCACCGCGCGCTCCATGCCCACGAGGATGGCGCGGGCGACGATGCTGTGGCCGATGTTGAGCACTTCGATCTCGAGGATCGCGGCGATCTCGGCGACGTTGTCGTAGTGGATGCCGTGTCCGGCGTAGCAGGCGAGCTTGACCTTCACGGCGGTCTTGGCGGCGTCGACGAGGCGACGGTGCTCGTCGGCGCGCAGGTCTTTTGTCTTCGCTTCGCAGTAGCGACCGGTGTGCAGCTCAACGGCGTGGGCGCCGATGCGCGCGCACTGCTGCACCTGATCGACGTTGGGATCGACGAACATCGCGACGTGAATCTCGGCGGCGGTGAGCTCGGCGACGAAGCGCTTGAGCGCGTCTTTGTTGGCGATGACGTCGAGCCCGCCTTCGGTGGTGACCTCTTGGCGACGCTCGGGCACCAGCGTGACGGTGTCGGGCCGCACCTCGAACGCGGTGCGCAGCATCTCGGGCGTGGCCGCCATCTCGAGGTTCAGCTTCGTCTGCGTCGTCTTGCGCAGCAGCAACAAGTCACGGTCTTGGATGTGCCGGCGGTCTTCGCGCAGGTGCACGGTGATTTGCGCGGCACCTGCGAGCTCGGCGAGCGCCGCCGCCGTCACCGGGTCGGGATAGGTCGCGTGCCGCGCCTGCCGAACCGTGGCCACATGATCGACGTTCACACCGAGACGGGGGAGCAACATGCCGGCGCTCTAGCACCGCGCGCATCGTGTGAAGAGGCCACGCGCAGTGGGGTGCAGGGGCAGAACACCGCGAGCGCTGGCAGAATGGGCGCAGTGTGAGCCATGAACACTTCGCATAAGGGCCAGAAAGAACGAAGGAATTCGACCACCGCGCGGGCGGGACGGCGACGTCGCGGATCGGAACAGCGGGCGCGCCTTTCGGTGGCGAGACGCAGCGGGGTCCATCTTCACGAACACGGAGAATGCAGCCCATGAAGAAGCATGTCGTCGCCTTTGCCCTCGCCGCCCCGCTCGCGCTCTCGACCCTCACCGGCTGCGCGAAGAACCCCTTCGGCAACGTCATCCCGAACAAGGGTCAGGTTCGCTTGAACGTGCCCGGCGCTGCGAGCGGCGACGGACAAGCGCTGCTCGTCGGCGGCAGCTCTGAGTTCTACGCGTCGACGCGGGACATCGCGAACCAGGTCAACGGCGGCGTCGGCGTCGTCTTTCGCATCGTCGAAGAGATCACGGCGCTGCCGCCCACCGACACCGACGGCGAGACCTTCGCGGTGTGGGGTCCGTCTGAGCCGCGCGGCCTCGAGAAGAATTCGTTCCGCTTCACCGTCAACGCCGCCGACGACGGCAGCCTCGACTACAAGCTCGAAGCCCGCGCCAAAAACGCCACCGAAGAAGCCGACTTCATCGTCGTCTTCGAAGGCAACGCCGTCGAAGGCGACGAAGAAGACAAAGGCCACGGCTCGCTCGACGTGCACTGGGGCGCCATCCGTTCGATCGACGACACCAGCTGCCTGATCGGCGATCTGCACGTCGACTACGCTGCTGACGAAGAGCCCCGCCGCCTCGAT
>JANNAY010000388.1:0-1789 GCA_031384945.1 Deltaproteobacteria bacterium | reverse complement strand
ACGATTTCGACGCCGGCGCGAACAGCTTCGACGACGACGGCTGCGCCTTGAACTGCTTTTGGAACGACAGCGGCCGGTAGCAGTCGCGCACCACGAGGCGGTGGTTCTGCGCCTTCAACGACGCGGCGGCTTTGACGAGCGAGTCGGCGAGGGGTTTGCGGGCGAAGCAGTGGGCGACGCCTGCGACGCGAACGCCTGCGGGGTTGTCGACGGTGGCGAGGGCGATGTCTTTGACGATGTCAGCGCCTGCGACGTCGACGAGGCCGTCGACGACGACGCCGCCTTCGACGTAGCCGCGGGCGCGCAGCATGTCTGCGGCGGCCACGCGCACCGCCGGCAGCGCGTGCTGCAGGTAGCCCAGCAATTGCGCGTCGGTCGGCGGCGGCGCGTCGGCCAACGCCACCGGCGCGACGACGACAACGACGGCGACGGCAAACAAGACGGACGGCACGACCCGCATCACGACACCCTGGCGCAGCGAGGTCGACGTCGTAGGCTGCGCGGCAGCATGGACAACGAATTCGCGCTCAGTGTTCCCGTCGTCGTCGGCCTCGGCGTCGGCTCCGTCGTCGCCGCGTCCGTCTTGTTCAGCGTCGTCGTCGGCGTCGATCGCGTGCGCCGGCATTTCGAGAGCGCGGAGAAAAAGGCGATTCGCGCACACTTCGCCGCGGCGCGCGCCCAACAACGCATCACAGGGTTTGCGCCGCTGCCGTCGACGAAGCCTGCCGCGCCGCGCGTGAGGGTGAGCTGTGCGCCCGCGGCGGGCAGCAAGATACCCGTCACCGTCGACGTCGAGGTCAACCTCAAGAGCGGCAAGGTGCGCGAGCTCTGACGCTGACGGTGCAAGCGCTCACTGGACGGCGTCGGGCACGATCAGGGCGAACGGCGCGATGTTGGCGTCGAAGCGCGAGCCGTCTTCGCGCTCCATCAAATACGTGCCGTGCATGGTGCCCGAGGGCGTGCGCAGGACGGCGCCGGAGGTGTAGGTGAAGCTCTGTCCGTCGCCGAGGGCGGGCTGAAAGCCGACGACGCCGGGGCCTCTGACATGCTCGACGCCGCCGTTGCCGTCGGTGATCAGCCAGTGGCGGGCGAGCAGGGTGGCGGCGTCGCGGCCTTCGTTGGTGATCGTGACGGTGTACGAGAAGGCCCAGCGCTTCTCGCCCTCGGCGCCCTCTTGCACGGAGTGCTCGGGGAGAAACGAACAACTGACCCGCACGCGGATGCCCGCGGTGACCGTATCGGAGGAGGGGGCGTCGTCGCTGGTCTGCGACATGTCGAGAAGCCTACAAGAGAAGACCCATGGCAGAGAAGATTGGCCCCTACGAAGTGACCGAGTTGTTGGCGGCCGGCGGCATGGCCGAGATCTTCGTGGGGCGAAAAACCGGTCCGGGCGGGTTCGAGAAGCCCCTCGTCGTCAAGCGCATCCACAAGAAGCTGCTGGGCGACAAAGAGATCGAGGCCATGTTTGTCGACGAGGCGCGCGTGCAGGCGCTGCTCGATCATCCGCACATCGTGCAGATTTATGACTTCGGCGAAGACCGCGGCTCGTACTTCATCGCCATGGAGTACATCGCCGGCGCGACGCTGCGCTGGGTCATCGACAACGCCAACGCCGTGCGGCGGCCGGTGCCGATCCAACATGCGCTGCGCATCACAGCCGACGTGCTCTGCGGTTTGCACTACGCCCACGAGCGCATCGACGACGACGGACAACCGCTCAAGCTCATCCACCGCGACATCTCGCCAGTGAACGTGCTGGTCGCGCGCAGCGGACAAGCGAAGATCTGCG
>JANNAY010001375.1:0-3991 GCA_031384945.1 Deltaproteobacteria bacterium | reverse complement strand
AGCTCGCCGGAGTTCATCATCCAGCGGCGCGGTTTGCCGACGGCCCGCCGGTCGAGGTTGAGCCACCAGCGGGCGTCGGGGTTGCCGGAGAACAAGACGATGCGGCCGCCGTCGATGGCGGCGAGCTTGTCGCCGAGCGTGCGGTGAAAGCCCTCGAGCTGCAGGCGGTTGCCGCGTCCTTCGTTGTTGGCGAGGCGCTCGCCGAAGGGGAGGTTGCTGACGACGACGGTGCGCTCGCCGGGCAGCCGCTCTTTCTCGCAGGCCTGGCGCGCGTCGATGCGCTCGATCGAAACGATGCCGTCGAGGCCGGCCTGGCGCACGCATTGCGTGACGTGGTCGATGGCCTCGCCGTGCCAGTCGCTGGCGTGAATGGGCGCCGGCAGCTTCGATTTCTCGCCGTCACGGGCCTCGGCGCGCGCGAGCGCGAGGGCGCGGTCGAGGGCGGGGGGCCGGTTCTTCCACCGCTCAAATCCGAAGCGCCGGTCGCGGCCGGGGGCGCGGCCGAGGGCGCGCCAGGCTTGCTCGATGGCGAGCGTGCCGGTGCCGCAGCACGGGTCGAGAAAGGGACGTTCGACGTCGGCGTGGCCGATGGCGAGGATGGCCGCGGCCAGCGTCTCTTTCATCGGCGCGCGGCCCTCGACGCCGTTTCTGTAGCCGCGCTTGTGCAGGGCGTCGCCGCTGGTGTCGACGGCGAGCACGACGTCACCGCCGCGCCACGACAACACGAAGCGCACCGACGGCCGAAACGTGTCGACGGTGGGACGTCCGTGGCCGAGGTCGCGCAAGCGGTCGACGATGACGTCTTTGACGCGCTGGGCCGCGAACAACGAGTGCGTCCACGCGGCGTTGCTGAGGTGGGCGTCGATGCAGAACGTGCCTTTGCCGTCGATGCGCTCTTCGAACGGCACCTTCGACAAATGCTCGATCAACTCTTCGGGCGAGAAGACGTTTTGCCAGCGGTCGACGACGAGCAGCACGCGCGAGGCGGTGCGCAAGAAGACGTTGGCGCGGGCGATGAGGTCGACGTCGCCTTTGGCGCTGACGGCGGCGACGTCGTCTTTGACGTCGACAGCGCCCAACGCTTTGAGCTCGTGGACGAGCGCGAGGCTGGTGCCGCGCGCGCAAGTGCAAATGATGTCCATCACAGCTGCCCTGCTGCCTGACGCACGACGGGTGCGCCAGTGGTCGACGACGATTGCCCTGCCCGGTCGACGACGATGGCGCGGGCGGTCGACTGTCCGCGGCGCCTGCGGACGAGGTGGATTGGCTATGGTGCCGGCATGCTTCGCCGCGTCGCCCTGGCTTCTTTCGTCGTCGTCATCGGCTCGTGCGAGCCCGAGGTGCCCATCACGGGCAGCCGCTGCACCGTCGACGCCGAGTGCGGCGCCGGCCACTACTGCGAGCGCGGCGCCGTGCTCTCTGTCGACGGCGACAAAGGCGTGTGTCTGCCCGGCGTCGCGCCAGCGGCATCGCTGATCAACCAGCGCGCCTTCGCCCGCGCCGCGCTGATCCTCGCCGTCGACGGCACCACCGAGACCGGCACCTTCAACGTCTTCGACCCCGAGGGCGACAAGGTCACCTTCACGCCCCTGCCGCCGCAGACCATCAACGACTACGGCACCCTGTCGATCGACGTCGACGGCAACTGGACCTTCGAGGCCTCGGGACAGCCGACCACGCCGCGGCAGTTCGCCGTCACCGCCACCGAAGAAGCCGCCGACGGCGACCACCCCGTCGACGTCAACGCCTTCATCGTCGTCGTCGATGCCGGCGGCGACCTGCTGACGTGGACGGGCGCCACCTCGACCCAGATGCACATCGCGAGCAATTGGAACGCGGGCACCGTCACGCCGAGCGCGCTCACCGACGTGCTGCTGGCCGACGTCGTCAACGACCCCGACGCCGTCGTCGACGTCGCCGTCAAAGACTTCTTTTCGCCGCTCGTGCCCATCGGCACCGGTGGCGCCGTCGTGCGCGCCACCGGTTCGCAGATGTTCAGCAACGCCCGGTGGACAAACCCACAATCGCCCTTTGTCGTCGTCAGCACCGCGTCGTTGGCGGGCAGCTTCGGCGCGCTGCAGGTCGAGCAGAAGGCGTGCGTGTCGTCGGCCGTCACCGCCGGATCAGCCAGCGGCGTGCTCGACGTGCGCGGCTCCGCCCTCGTGCTGACCGCTGGCGGCACCGTCGCCGTCGACCTCGCCAGCGACGCCGCGGGCTGCGACGGCGCTGCTGTCGACGTCGGCCGCGCCGGCACCGTCGACAGCGGCGGCGCCCTCGTCTTTTCCGCAGGCTCAGTGCTCGGCGAGGGCGTCGTCGTCGTGCGCGGCAGCTTCGTCTCGCAGGCTGGCGACCAGCGCGCGTGGTCGATCGTGACCGACGCCGCCGACGCCGACGTCGCCAGCGTCAACGCCCGCCACGTCGGCAACCTCGCCCAGCAGCGGGGGGCGCTGCTGTTCGCCGGTGAGACGCAGGTGCACGGACAGACCACATTGGTCGGCCCTGTCGACGTCGCCGTCGGCGCCCAGGTCTTCACGCAACGGCTCGTCATTCCCGCGCCGCTGCGACAGCCGGCCGACGACGACTCCCGCGCCCACGGCGAGCTCTTCGCCGACGACTGCTCGGCGGTGCCCGGCCACGTGCTCGCGACGCTGCCGACGTTCATCCACTGCAACCGCGACGAAGACAGCGTCGTCTTCGCCACCGAGGGCGAAGGCGAAGAAGGCGAGGGCGAAGAAGGTGAGGGCGAAGAAGGCGAGGGCGAAGGAGAAGGCGAAGGCGACCCCTGCGACAGCGTCGGCGTGGGCGACGACGACGATGACGGCGTCAACGACCACGACGAATGCGTCGGCGGCTTTGACGCTGGCGACGCTTGCGACCCCGACGACGAGGCCGGCGCCTGCGATCGCGAGGGCGACGGGGTCGACAACGCCCGTGAAGCCGCCTGCGGCAGCGACCCCGACCTCGACGACAGCGACGCTGACGACGTCACCGACGACGTCGAATGCCTCGCAGGCGACACCGACGGCGACGGCTTCGGCAACGCCCGCGAGCCCGGCGCCGCCGCCGACGATCCGTGCGTGCCCAGCGCCGCCGCCGCGGCCTGCACCATCGATCCGTGCAGCGACCCCAGCGGCGACGTCGACGACGACGGCGCCAGCAACGCTGACGAGTGCGGCGAGACCGACGGCAACGACAACGGCATCTTGCCAGTGCGCGATCCGTGCGAGCCCGACACCCAGGCCATCGGTGACCTCGACAGCGACGGCGACACGATCAGCGATCTCGTCGAAGGCCGCTGCACCGTTGGCGGCGCACCCAACAGCGACCCCGACGCCCGCTTCGACTTCGACGACAGCGACGACGACAACGACAGCGTCTTCACGTCGACAGAGCTGGCCCGCTGCCGCAACTTCAACGGCATCGGCGGCTTCGGCAACGGCTGCGACGTCGACGGCGACGACCTGCCCAGCCACCGAGACGCCGACTCAGACGACGACGACGTGGCCGACGGCGTCGACAGCAACACCGCAGACCCCGACCGCGACGGCGTCGTCAACTACTTCGACGCCGACAACGGCGACCCGTGCGTGCCGAACCCCAACAGCGGCTCGTCGCTCGACACCGACGGCGACACGCTCACCGACCTGCAAGAGGGCCGCTGCCTCGCTTCACCCCCCGACGCCGACGGCGACGGCACCGCCGACTTCGGCGAGAGCGACGACGACGACGACGGCCTCAGCACCGCCACCGAGTTGGCCCGTTGCCGCAACTTCAACGGCGTCGGCGGCTTCGGCAACGGCTGCGACGTCGACGGCGACGGCCGCGCCAGCCACCGAGACCCAGACACCGACGAGGACGGCACCGCCGATGGTGGCGACAGCAACGTGCAAGACCCCGACAGCGACGGCGTCTTCAACTACTTCGACGCCGACAACGGCGACCCGTGCATCCCGAACCCCAACAGCGGATCGTCTCTCGACACCGACGGCGA
>JANNAY010000346.1:0-11813 GCA_031384945.1 Deltaproteobacteria bacterium | reverse complement strand
GGGCTCCGGGGGGGTGGTCGTGGCCGGCGCCGGCGCTGTCGACGACGTCGATGACCACGGGTTGGGTGCCCCCCTGTATCTCGACGGCGGGGGTTACCCCGTCGCCGTCGACGTCGCTGTAGCCGTCGAGCAAGAGGTCGGTCGAAGCAGGGTCGAGGTTGATGAAGAAGGTGGCGGTCGCATCTTCGCCCGGCGCGAGGGCGCCGAAAGAGAACGAGATGGCGAGGCGCTCGTCGCCGATGACGACGGCGTTCTTGGCCGGGGGCAGGTCATAGGCCGGGGGCGACCAGGGGTCGCTGTTGTTCAAGCCGAGGCGCGAGACGCGGCCGCGGGGGTCGGCGGTGACGAAGCAGAGCGGGGCGCGCGTGCCGTAGCCGAGCAGCAGCGGGTCGTTGTCGAGGAAGGTCTGGGCGCGGACGACCTCGACGAGGTCGCCGTCGCGGCGGGCGGCGAGGATGGCGTTCTCGGTCATGAAGCTGCCGCCGCGAAACGCCGCGTGGTCAGGATCGAACGAGCGCAGGTAGCGGACGTCATCGACGACGCCGTCGCCGACGTTCTGCACGGTGACGCGGACGCGCAGCTGGCGATCAGCGTCGTCGAACGAGAGGGTTTGGCGCAGCGCGAGGCGGCCGGCGATGAGGGCGCTGCTGGTGGCCTGCAAGTGGGCGCCGACGCTCTCGTCGACGAGGGCGAAGGTGACGTAGTCGCCGCTCGAGGCGGTGCGGCCGGCGGCGCTGGCGAGCACGGGCTGGCCGTCGTCCCCGATGAACCCGGCGCTCCACCGTTCTTCGGGCACGCCCGGCAAGAAGTAGTCGACGGGCAGCTCGACGCCGGTGCCGAAGCCGTCGAGGTCGGCGCTCAGCCCGATGCCGATGTCGAACGGCGTGCCGCGGAAGCCGGCCGGGCGCAGACCCGACGGTCCGAGGGCGCCGTTCTTGGCGATGCCGATCTCGAGCGTGCGGCCGCCGAGGTAGAGGCGCTCGCCGGCAAAGGCGTGCCGCGGCGCGGGCGCGGCGGCCAGCGCCGTCGTCGTCGCCAGCGTCGTCGCCATCGCCATCGCCGCCACCACCAGACCCACCGTGCGCTTCATTCGTGCCTCCGCTCCATGGGGGCATCGGCCGCGCCGGTCCCGTTCTGAAGCGCGATCACCCGCCCGCAGCGGCGCGCGTGTGCACGCGGCAGACTGCAGCCATGTTGGTCGCCCGCTCCGCCCGCTCCGCCGTCTCGGTCGTCGTCGTCGTCAGCGCCCTCGTCGTCGTCGCTGGCTGCCCCGCCGGTGATGTAGGTGAGGGTGAGGGCGACGTCGGCGGCGAAGGCGAGGGCGACGTCGGCGAAGGCGAAGGCGACGTCGGCGAAGGCGAAGGCGAGGGCGACGTCGGCGAAGGCGAAGGCGAGGGCGAAGGCGAAGGCGACATCGGCGAAGGCGAGGGCGAAGGCGAAGGCCCTCCCCCGGTCCCCAGCCCGTGCCTGACCGCGCTGCCGTTGAACAACGGCGACGTCGTCGACGGCTCCACCGTCGGCGCCCGCTCCGGCGCCCGCTTGTGCGACGACGAAAACGGCGCCGGCCCCGACGTCGCCTACCGCTTCGTGCTCGACGAAGACAAAGGCGTCGTCGTGCGCGCCAGCAGCGACGAGGTGGCCGTCTTCGTCACCGTCTACGCCGACGACGCCTGCAGCGAAGACACAGGCGACGACATCTGCGTCGAAGGCAACGCCAGCGGCGACGCCATCGTCGACATCGGCTCGCTCGCCGCCGGCGCCTACTTTGTCGTCGTCGACACCGACAACGCCGGCGCGTTCTCGCTCTCGCTCACCGTCAGCGATGAATTTTGCGACGGCGACACCCTCGACCCCGACGACGACGAATTCGCCGGCGCCGTCTTCGTCGGCCACGACGACGCGGCGCTCACCCGCGAGCTGTGCCTCGCCGATCACGATTGGATCTTGCTCGAGCACCTCGGCGGCGCCCTCGCCGTCGACGTCAGTGGCGCCGAAGCATCTGTGTTCGCCGCCGACGTCGACGTCGCCGCCTCACGCGCCCTTGGCGAGCTCGTCTACGACGTCGGCGACCCCGTCGTCGTCGTCGTCGGCGCCGACGTCGCTGCCGCCGCCTACCTCGTCGACGTCTCCGTCGCTGGCGACCCCGGCGTCGACGGCGCCGTCGCCAACATCGACATCGCCCACGGCTGCCACGGCGACGTCGTCGACCGCGGCATCGCCGCCCTCGACGCCGATGCCGAAGCAGCGCAGCAGCCGCAGCTGGTGCCCGTAGCGCCGGTGCAGCGCGTGCTGTGCGGCGACGACGTCGACCTCGCCGTCGTCGACGTCGTCTTTCCGGGTCGCATCACCTTCACGCTCGACAGCACCACGCCATTGTCGACGGGCTTGTTCACGCTCAGCGACGACGGTGCGCTGACGCCGCTGACCTCGACAGACACCGTCGTCGGCAACCGGCGCACGCTCAGCGCCGACGTCGGCGAACAACGCGTGGCCGTCCGCGTCGAGAGCGACGCCACCAGCGACGCGACGTTCAGTTGGAGCTTCGCGCTCGACTCGCTCGCCGACGCCCCCGACAACGACGTCTGCGCCGGCGCCGTCGTGCTCGAAGGCGGCGACGTCGTCATCGGACGCACCGCCGGCGCCACCGACGACGGCACCGGCAGCTGCACCGGCGACGGTGCTGGCGGCGCTGGCGGCGCTGGCGGCGACGGGGCCGAGGTGTTCTTTCGCTTTCGCCTCGACGTCGACAGCGGCGTCGCGCTCGACGTGCAGGCGCTGTCGCCCGAGTCGACGTTGCCCGTCGTCAGCATCCACCCGCTCGAGGGCGACGCGTGCCCCGCGAACCTCGACGAGCTCAGCAGCAGCGTGCTCGTCATCGACGACTTCGGCGAGCCGGTGCAGCTGTGCATCGCAGACTCACAGACGCGGCGGCTGAACGTGCTGCCCGCCGGCGACTACCTCGTCGTCGCCGAAGACCAATTCACCGACGGCGGCGTCTTCTCCGTCGGCCTCGACGTCGTCGCTGGCGGCTTCCCCCGCGCCTGCGATCACGAGGACCGCGTCGTGCTTCCGGCTTCGGGCGCACCGCCGTTGGTGCTCACGCTCGCCGGCGACACGTTCTTTCTCGACAACATCAGCATCCCGGCCATCACCTCGCGCGGCGACGAGCGGGCCTTTCGCTTCACCGCGCCCGCGGCTGGCACCGTCACGGTGCGAACCCGCGAAGAAGCCGCCGCCGTCGACAGCGACACCGTCATCGCCGTCCGAGAAGGCGACTGCGACGTCGGCGACGTCATCGCCAAAAACGATGACGACGACGAATTCGACGGCGAATTCGACAGCGTCGTCACAGCCGACGTCGAAGCCTTTGTCGACTACGTCATCGTCGTCGACCACTTCTTCAGAGACGACCCCGCCGACAGCGACGTCGTCGAAGTCGAAGTCTTGTTTGATTAACGCTGGTAGTTCTCGAAGCTCAGATGAAACTTGAGATCCTGCGTGCGCAAGAATTGCTGCACGGCCTGCAGCGAGTCGATGTCTTTGCTCTCGACGCGCACCTTGTTGTCGTCGGTCTTCTTGTCGCGCTGGATCGACGAGCTCACCTTTAGTGATTTGTTCTCTTTGATGAGATTGACAATCTTTTTGGCGTGCTCGGTGTCGAGGGTTTTCTTCAACAGCACGGACATGGTGAAGCGTGCGCCTGACGCGACGGGATCTTTGCGCTCGAGAAATTTGATCGAGAGCTTGCGCTTGATGAACTTGTCTTCGAGCACGTCGGCGACGGCCTTGACCTTCTCTTCGGTCGTCGCCGTCAGCTTGTAGCCGCCTTCGACCTCTTCGAGCTCGGCGTCGGTGCCCTTGAAGTCGTAGCGAATCTTCAGCTCTTTTTGCGCCTGCTCGACGGCGTTGGTGACTTCGTGCAGATCGGGCTTGGAGACGATGTCCATCGAGGCCATGAGATTTTCTCCTTCAAGAAGGGTCTTCAGCGCCGTCTTCAGCTGATGGCGCGGCAGGTTTCAAGTGCCGGGCGGCAATCAAGCGCGGTGAACGTTCGGCGTCGAAGCGCACCAGCACGTTGGCCATCCGTCCCGATCCGCGGGTTCCGACGACGCTGCCGTCGCCGAAGTGGCGGTGAAAGACGCGGGCGCCCGCGGCGTATTCGTCGACGACGACCTCGTCCGCGGCGTCGACAGCCACGACGGGGGGCTTCGATCCGCCCAGCGCGAACCGCCGCGCAATCGGCGCCACCACCAGATCGCGCTCGATCGTCGTCGTCGGCAGCATGGCGCTCCGGCCGCGCCCGTCATCGTCGTCGTCGAGCACCTCGGCCGGCCCCGTTTTTTCTTGGCCTGCGGCCGGCTGGGACGTCTTGCGCTGCGCGCCTGAAGCCTCGTCGTCGTCGTCGGGCCGGGCCGAGCTCAGTGCGGTCTGTCTTGAGGCGTCGTCAGGTCTGCTGGCTGCGGCCCGTCGTGGGGCGCCCTCGCCCGAACGCGCGTCCTCCGGGGTCGGCTGCGCCCAGCGACCCTGCCCCGGGGTTCGACTTCCCCCCGGTTTCGGGGGGCCAGGGGGGCCTTCACGCGCGCCGCCGCGGTTGGTCATCGTCGACGTCGTCGGCACGTCCCACGGAAGATCGTCGGTGGCCGCGAGGGCGCGGTCCGCGTTTTGGAGATCGACCTCGTCGACGGCAGACGGCGGCTTCGAATCGTCATCATCGGGGCCACCCAACCGGGTGCGCGAACCCCGCGGCTTCGGCGGCGGGCGCCAATTCTCGTCGGGCTCGTAGACGACGTCATCACGCCCGCCCTCGTCGCCGGAGGAGACCGAGGAGGCACCGAACAAGCGCGTGCGGCGATCGTTTTCGCGGTTGCGCCAGAGGTCGAGCAGCGAGTCGCGGTTGCCGGCCTTTCTCGGCACATCGCCCTCGAGGACCTCTTTCGGCACCTCGAACAAAAACCGCGACGGATCGCGGACCTTGGTGACGCCGTTGACCATGCGCCGCTGCGCCCACGAGAGCACGAGGCGGTTCTTCGCGCGGGTGATGCCGACGTAGGCGAGACGGCGCTCTTCTTCGAGGGCGTTGGGGTCGTCGTCTTGCAGCGCGCGTGTGTGCGGAAACGCGTGCTCTTCCATGCCGGCGATGAAGACGACCTCGAACTCGAGGCCCTTGGCCGAGTGCATGCTCATCAAGGTGACTTTGCCGCGGCCGTTGTCGTCGTCAGCGTCTTCGTCGGCCGATGACGCCAGCGCCGTCTGCTCAAGAAATGCTGTGATGTCATGGCCGCCACCCTGGTGCTTTTGTTCCTCTTCAAATCGCGCGGCGGCGTTGACCAACTCTTGAAGATTTTCCAAACGTCCCTGGGCTTCTTCTGTCTGCTCGGCCTCGAGGCGGTCGGTCAGGCCCATCTTGTCCATGACCAGCGCCAGGGCCTTGGCAGCGCCGAGCACCTGCTTCGTTTCTTTCGTCTGCTCCGCCTCTTTCAGCCCGGCAAAGAGGTCGGCCTGGGGCACGCCCTCGCGCGAAGGCGCAGCAAAGAGATCTGCTGGAAAGTCGAAGGCCTTGCGACCAATGCGATTCAAGAGGTCGTCGAGCAGCGTGATCACTGCACGGCATTTTGCCTGCCCGCCGCCGCTCAGGTCAGACTCTTTCAGCAGCTCGTCAGAGGCAAAGACGTCGAGGATCGCGCAGCCGCGGCGCTTGGCGGTCTGGCTGATCTTCTCGATGGTCTTGTCGCCGAGGCCGCGGGGCACGGCGGCAAAGAAGCGCAGGGCGTCGACGTCGCTCTTGCGGTTGAACACCAGCCGCAGCGTGGCGATGACGTCTTTGATCTCGCGGCGGTCGTAGAAGCGCTGTCCGCCGACGACGCGGTAGGGCAACGACAGCCGGCGCAGCTCGTCTTCAAAGGTGCGCGACAGCGCGTTCGTTCGATAGAGAATCGCGATCTCGTCGAGGTGCACGCCAGCGGCGACGTGCTCGATCAACAACATGCCGACCTTGCGGCTCTCTTCGATCTCGTCGCGGTTCTTCAACACGCGCACGTTGCGGCCGCGGTGGTTGTGGCCGCTGACGTCGGTGCGGCCGGGGCGCAGCACCTTGCCAAGGCGGCCGCCGTTGTTCTCGATGATGCCGTTGGCGGCCTCGAGAATCGCCGGCGTCGAGCGGTAGTTCTCTTCGAGCTTCACCAGCGTCGAGCCCGGCAGCGTCTGCAAGAACTTCTTGAGGTTGTCGGCCGAGGCGCCGCGCCAGCCGTAGATGGCCTGGTCGTCGTCGCCGACGACGGCGACCGAGCTGGCGGTCTTGGCCAGCGCCAACACGATGTCGGCCTGCACCTGGTTCACGTCCTGGTACTCGTCGACCAGGACGTGCTGGATGCGCTGGGTGACGGCGTCGGCGTTGGGTCCGGTCACGAGCTCGCGCAGCTTCAAGAGCAGGCCGTTGAAGTCGACGGCGCGGGCCTCTTTCAACTTGCGCAGGTAGATCTCGTAGGTCTTGAGCGCGTCGTCGAAGAGCAGCTCGCTGCCCTTCGGCACGTCGGCAGGTGCCAGCCCCACCGTCTGCCAGGCGTCGATCAAGCTCGCGATGCCCTTGGCTTTGTCTTTCTCGAGGTTGAGGTCTTTGACGACGATGCGCGCCATCAAGCGGTCGGCGTCGTCGGCGTCGTAGATGACGAAGCCGGGGTAGACGTCGACGAGGTTGCCGTAGCTGCGCAGCAGCCGCGCCGCCAAACCGTGAAACGTTCCCAACAACAACGACGACGACCGTGCTCCGCCCGAGCTCGCCGTCTGCGGCACCAGCAGCGCCACGCGCGCCTTCATCTCGGCGGCCGCTTTGTTGGTGAAGGTGACGGCGAGGATGCGGCTCGCCCACACCCGCTTCTCGAGCATCAGCCAGGCGATGCGGTGGGTGATGACCCGCGTCTTTCCCGATCCGGCCCCGGCCAGGATGCACACCGGGGCATCGAGCCGCGTGGCGGCCTCCAACTGCGGCGGAGAGAGGAGCTTCGACAGATCCACGAGGTCACCGGCGTAGCGTCTCCGGCCCGGGACTGAAAGTCTGTTCCCCCCTCGGCGCCCAGTACCCCCGCTGCGCGGGGGCGAACCCATCTCGCGCCCTCCCCTGCCCGGGCACGGGCATCGTCGAATTTGGGTTTGCCCCCGCGCAGCGCGGGGCCCAGGGGCCTGGCACGTGCCCGCCGGCCGCGCGGGTTTCTGGCCGACCCGCGCGAAGGGCCTAGACTGCCCGCGTGACCCGCCTCTCGCCGCTTCTGCTGTGCGCCACCGCGCTTTTGGCGACTGCCTCGCTCGCGGCCTGCCAGCAGCCCAACGTCGGCGTGCGGCTGGTGTTCCCGTCAGAGCGCACCTTCCTCGCCGCCGCCCTCGCCCGCGTCGACGTCTACGACGGCGGCGGCAGCGGCGAAAAAAGCCCCGACGCCATCTGTCGCTCGCTGTCGGTGACGCCGCCGACGCCCCCGGCCGGCGTGGCGCCGCTGGCGACCTCGGGCTCCACCGATGTCTGTGAATTCCGCGCCGGCGGCGTCGCCCTCGACGACGTCGGGGTCGGCCGCCTCGTCTTCTTCGTCGAGGCGCAAGACTTCACCGGCCAGGCCATCTTGCGCGGCTGCGGCGTCTTCGACGTCTTCGGCGACGACGCCGCCCTCGAAGGCGACGACAAGGGCGCCGCCGCCGACCTCGACGTCAACAGCTTCGTCGACGTGCAACTGGCGACCCTCGCCGAGTTTCCCGTCGACCCCCCCACGTGCGCTTCCGTTCAGGAGAAGTGCGAGGAGAACGTCGCATGCGACGAGTGAACCGAGCCGTCTTCGCTGTCGTCGTCATCGCTGTCCCGCTCGCGGGCGCGCAGTGCGACGAGCCACCGTGTGAAGAGAGCTTTGACTGCGCCGCCGGTCAGCAGTGCGTCGACGGCGCCTGCGTCTCCGGCGTCGAAGGCGAAGGCGAAGGCAACCGCCCCGGCGGAGAGGGCGAAGGCGAAGGTGAGGGCGAGGGCGAAGGCGGCTTCGAAGATCGCATCGTCAACGCCGACAACGAAGGACGCATCACGATGTTCTTTCCGGCGAGCGCCATCGGGCTCGCCGAGGCCGACAAGGCCGTCGTCGGCGAGTACACCTTCCGCGGCGTCGATCAGCTGCGCGTCTTCGACCTCGACGACGACGAATTCGTCGACGACCCCAACGTCGACATCGACTTCCTCAACAACTCCATCGGCGACGGCGGCGGCTTCTGCAACATCGACGCTGTCAGCGTCGAAGCTGGCGTCGATCCCGAGACCCAAGACGACGAGCTGTGGTTCTCGTGCGCAAACACCGGCGTCGAAAAGGCGCGGGTGGGTGAGCTGCAGCAGAACGTCAACATCTCGGGACACCCGGGCGCTGACCTGATCGTGCGCCTCACCCAGGTC
This sequence comes from Deltaproteobacteria bacterium, assembly GCA_031384945.1. Lineage (GTDB taxonomy): Bacteria > Myxococcota > UBA727 > UBA727 > VGSZ01 > VGSZ01. The sequence goes on along the minus strand of JANNAY010000346.1, from coordinate 3,400 downwards.
GACAACGACCAACCCGATCGAATTCTGCAGCGCCGCCTCTACGCCCGCCGCGGCACAGCGACCCTCTACGCCGAGCACGAGACCATCGGCGTCGTCGATCGCATTCAGCCCCGCGCGCTCGACGCCGTCAACGTCGACTTTGGCGAGATCGCGGGCCTGTTTCTCGTCGCCGAAAACAACGTGAGCGGCATCAACACCCACGGCGACATCGTGCTCGTCTTTGACCGCAACTACGAAGGCGCCGGCCCGGCCCTCGTGCCCATCGAGCGCGACTTCGGCGCCATCGACACCCAAGAGTGGGAGCTGGCGCACGACCCCTGGGCCGTTTTGCGCCTGCCCGAGGGCACGCACACCGTCATCGTCGGCGAGGTGCCCGACCCCACAAACCTTGTCATCGGCAACGCCGAGCAAGACCAGCAAAACCTCGCGGTCTTTCTGCCCGCGCAGGGCGACGTCATCTTCGACCGGCTCGAGCTGCGCATGACCAGCGACGCCGTCGTGCCCGAAGAAACAAGCTGGACGACGCTGCACTTCGACGAGGACCTGCCCGCCGACGTTCCCAGCTCTGACGTGCGCGTGCTGCTCGCCGACGTGCCCGGCGAGGCAAACGCGGTCTTCTACCTGCTCGCCGACGACACCCGCGCCTTCGGGTGGAAGCTCAAGCTGCACCAGCAGCTGAACGACAACACCATCAACGACATCGAGCGGCCGCAGTTCTTCAGCGAGACCGACGACGTGCCCACCGGCCTCGTGACCATCCCGAATGTCGGCAGCGCGCTGTGGATCGCGGTCGACCAACGCTCGGGCAACGACGCGTCGCAGCTGCAGCGCATCCCGTTCAGCACGAGCTTCTGACGATGACCGACGAGCGCCGCCGCCACGTCCGCCACGTCGACGTCGATGGGGTCGGCGACGTCTCTCTCGAATTCGACGGCAGGGCCCGCGCCGTCGTCGAAGCCAAAGACGTCGGCATCGGCGGCGTCTTCGTCCTCTGCGACCCGCCGCCGAAGCTGCACCAAGAGGTCGTCGTCTCGTTCGGCGGCTTTCGCCTGCCCGGCCAGGTCGTGCGGGTGCAGCGCGGGGGGCTCGACCGCGGCAAGCCCGTCGACCCCGGCGTCGCCGTCGCCTTTCACGGCGTCGACGAAGCCACCCTGATGGCCCTGGCCCGCCTGCTCACCCGCTGAGCGCGAGATCTGCTTGTGCCGCGTTGCAACGCCGTCTTGTGCGAAGGTCGGCGCTGGATGTCGTGCGTTGGCACACTTGCTGACGAAGACGCCTGAATCGCCCTCGCCGACGGCGCGTCACGGGGCATGAACCGACGACCCCCAGAAGGCGTTGGGACACAGGAGAAACCATGTTGCGCCTCTCTCACCTGTTCCTCCCCGCTGCCGCCGTCGTCGCCGTTTCCGCAGCCAGCGGGTGCGCAACCCGCACCGTCTACGTCGTCGACGACCGGCGCCCTGCCCCGGTGGTGGTCGAGCGCGAGCCTGAGCGCGTGGTCGTGCAGTCATCTGGCGGCGGCGGCGGTGGCGGCGGCGCCGGCATGGTCGCCTACGAAAACGACGCGGGCATCGTCGACGACAGCGACTTCTACGAGCCCCTCTCGCCCTACGGCACCTGGATCGCCTACCCCGGCTACGGCCGCGTCTGGCAGCCCTCGGTCACCGTCGTCGGCAGCCGCTTCCGCCCCTACACACACGGCCATTGGGAGCACACCGAGTACGGCTGGACGTGGGTCGACCACCACCCCTTCGGCTGGGCCACCGGCCACTACGGCCGCTGGCTCTACGACTCGAGCTACGGCTGGGTCTGGACCCCCGGCACCGTGTGGAGCCCGGCGTGGGTCACCTGGCGCACCGGCGGCGGCTACGTCGGCTGGGCGGCCATGCCCCCCGGCAGCGCGTACGGCGGCAGCTACAGCGTCTACGACACGTCGTGGGTCTTCGTGAGCAACGGCAACATGGGCGTGGCCTACGTCGGCGGCGTCATCGTCACCGGCGCCGGCTACCGCAGCTGCTACGCGTCGACCTACGACCAGCGCACCACCTACGTCGTCTACGGCCGCCCCTACTACCGCGGCCCTGACTACGACCAGGTGCGCCACGAGGGCCGCGTCATTCACCGTCCCCTCGCCGAGACCGACCGTGAGCGTCCGGTGTCGCGTCCTCCCCAGGGCACGCCCATCGCTCGGGGCCGCGACCGTGACCGTGACCCGACCAACGGTGGCCGGGGCCGCGACCGCGATGGCAACGACGGCGGCACGTCGCGTCCTCGTGAGGACGACAACGGCCGCGGCGGCGGACGCGACGGCGGCAGCGGCGGCAACGCGGGCAACGACAGCGGCCGCGGCCGCGACCGCGACGGCGCCGAGCAGCCCCGCGACAACGACAGCAACGGCCGCGACAACTACGCCGACGACAACGGCCGTGGCCGCGACCGCGCCGACCAGCCCCGCGACAACGACAGCAACGGCCGCGACAACAACGGCCGCGACCGCGACGTCGTCGTCGAAGACCCCCGCGGCAACGGCTACGACGGCAACGGCCGCGTGCGTCCCGAGAATGATGGCCGCGGCTCGCCCATCAGAGACGTCACCGTCGACGTCGACCGCGGCAACGGCCGCGACCGCGACTCCGTCACCGACGGCAACACCGGCAACGGCCGCGACCGCGACCCCGTCACCGACGGCGACACCGGCAACGACCGCGGCAACACCGGCAACGACCGCGATGACGTCACGACGTACCCGACCCGCCCGCCGACGCGCTCGCCGATCGTCAACGAAGACACGCCGGTGCGCGTGCCGCCGCGCACCACGCCCGACCGCACGCCGGTGCGCGGCGGTCCCGAGGTCGACGCGCCGAAGAAGACCTACGTCGACGACCCGTCGCGCTTCCGTGACAACACCCGCGTCGGCAGCCGTCCTGTGACCGTGCCCGGCCGCGCCCCGCAGCAGGTCGACCGCACCCCGCAGGTCGACCGCACGCCGCGCGCCCCGAGCCGCGCCCCCGTCAGCGTCGACCGCGCGCCGTCGAAGCAGCCTGAGGCCGAGACGACGCCGTCGAAGAAGAAGAAGACGACGGAGCCGGCGAAGAAGCCGACGACGACGCCCAAGAAGCGCTGAGCCGCTCTGGTTGTTGGTGAACGAAGAGCCTCCAGGCAGCTGGAGGCTCTTTTTCTTTGGAGGCGCAGCGGTAGTGGTCTGCACAACGTGCCTTCCGTCATCGTCATCGTCACCGTCGTCGTCGCGCTCGTGGCCGCGGCCTGCGCGTCGCCGCCCCGCAAGCGTTCGCGTCCCATGATGTCGAGCGACGACATCGCCGCCATCCCGACGGCGTTTCCGGTGACGATGGTGCCGCCCACAGACGGGCGCTTCACGCCGATCCAGCGCGCCCTCGAG
>JANNAY010000331.1:0-11002 GCA_031384945.1 Deltaproteobacteria bacterium | reverse complement strand
GAACAGGGGCGCGCAGAAGACGATCGAGTCGCAGCGGTCGAGGGCGCCGCCCTGCCCCGGCAAGAGCGCGCCCGAATCTTTGACGCCGGCGTCGCGCTTCCAGGCCGACATGACGAGGTCGCCGACCAGCCCTGCGACGACGACGGCGGCGCCGACGACGGCCCCTTCGATGTGCGAGCGCCCGACCAACGACGGCGTGATCGCGGCGCCGGTGACGACGACGACGACGAGGCCGCCGACGAGTCCTTCGACGGTCTTCTTCGGCGATGTCAGCGGCGCGAGCTTGGTCTTTCCGAACAGCTTGCCGGCCACGTACTGCATGGCGTCGCTCATCATCACGAGGACGCAGAAGACCGTGACGGCGCCGCGTCCGGCGTGGGGACCGTGGGTGTCGAAGACGATGCGCGGCACAAACGACAGCAAGACGCCGCCGACGACGATGGCCCAGACGACGCCGCTGACGGCCTTGACGAAGCCGGCGTGTCCGAAGCGCAGCAGGTGCAGCGCCGGCACCGCCAACACGGCGCCGACGACGACGACGCCGACGCTGCGGTCGGGAGCGCGCCAGCACAGCGCCATCGCCGCGACGACGAAACCGCCGCCGACCACCAGGTGGTGGCGCTGTTGGTCTGGCGGCAGCGCCAACAACCGCAGCGCCTCGCGCAAGAGCAGCACGCCGACGAACGAGAAGACGACGACGGTGGCGCCGGCGCCGCAGAGGCAGCCGGCGGCGGCCGTCAGCGTGACCGGCCACCACGAGGTGATGGCGCCCAGCGTGCTCTTGCTCTTGCGCACAGCGGGCACGGCGACGCCGACGACGGTGCAGGCGGCGACGAAGCCCCAGACGACGAACATGGCGCGCCAGACGTCGGCGTCGGCGAATCCGGCGGTGGCATCGTCGAAGGAAAAGGAGGCGGGCACAAAACGAGCGTGCGCAAGTTCAAGGCCGCTTGGGAAGTCCGCGGCGCGAGGTGTCACTGAGAGAATCAGGCGCGCTTGTGCTGGGCGAGGCGCACGGCGGTCTTGAGCGCGGCGATGGTCGACGACGGGTCGGCGACGCCCGTGCCGGCGATGGCGTCGGCGGTGCCGTGATCCGGTGATGTGCGGGGGATGCGCAATCCCCAGGTGATGTTGATTCCTTCGCCGCCGACCAACAATTTGTAGGGGGCGAGGCCCTGGTCGTGGTGCATGGCCAAGACGGCGTGCACGCCGCGCATCGTCGTGACGCCCTTCTTGTGGCGGGCGACGTCGGCGAAGAAGCCGTCGGCGGGCACCGGTCCTTTCACGTCAATGCCGTCTTGTTGAAGCTTCTTTAACAGCGGCTTCACTGTCTTCTCTTCTTCGTCGCCAAACAAGCCGCCCTCGCCGGCGTGGGGGTTGACGCCGAGCACGACGACGCCCGCTTCGTCTCCGCTGGCGACGACGAGGGCGGTGGCGGCGTCGCGCAGCTGGCGAATGGCGCGCTCGAGCGGCGCGGCTTTGATCTTCGACGGCACCGCCGACAGCGCCATGTGCACGGTGAAGAGCCCGAGCACGAAAGGACCGCCCGCGAAGACCATCAGCGGCGGTCCGTCGTCGGCGTGCAGGTACTTGTGCACGAACTCGGTCTGGCCGGCGAAGTGTTCGTCGTCGACAACGAGGGCGGCTTTTCGGACGGGTCCGGTGACGAGTCCGTGGATGTCGCCGCGGGCGCCAGCGACGCAGGCGCGGAGGAGGGCGTCTCTTTGTCCGGCGAGGGCGTCGTCGTCGACGACGCGGGCTTTGACTTTTTTGCAGCGGTCGTCTTTGTCGGCGACGGCGACATCGACGACGCGTTCGCCGAATTCGTTGGCGATGACGACGTCGTCGCCGCGTTTGACCGCGTCGACGCCGGCGCGGCGGGCGCCTTCGAGCAGCAGCGCCGCTGAGGCGAACCAGCGCAGGCGCACCGTCGGCGGCAGATCGTCGTGGCCGACGGCGGCCAGGGCCTTGGCCCAGACCTCGGGTCCGATGCCAGCCGGGCAGCCGGGCGTGAGCCCCAGGGTGAGAAATCCGCGGGGCAGCGAGAGCGACATGAAGGTGTCTTACCGCGGTGCCCTCCCCGGAAACGCCCTCTCGCCCCAGCCGGCGGGAGAGGGCGTTTCCCAGGGCGCTTGACGAATCCCCAAGGCGCGTCGATGGTGAAGCGGATGCTTCAGTATTCAGAACAGCTGGACCGGACCTTTCACGCCCTCGCCGATCCGGCGCGGCGCAAGATGGTCGAGCGGCTGACGATCGGGCCGGCGTCGGTGAGCGAGCTCGCCGGCCCGCTGTCGATGTCGCTGTCGGCGGTCGTTCAGCACCTGAACGTCTTGCAAGAGAGCGGGCTCGTGCGCAGCGAGAAGGTCGGCCGCGTGCGCACCTGCCGCATCGACGACGCCGCCCTCAAAACCGCCGCCGCCTGGATCGACGACCGCCGCACCACGTGGGAGCGCCGGCTCGATCGCCTCGGTGAATTGCTGGCCGCCGACGACGCTGACAACGAAGACGACGCCGACGCAACAACGACGCAGGCGAAGGCGACGACCAAGAAGACAACGTCGGAGACAGAGTCATGACGAAGAGATCGACGACCCACGATACGTTCATTCTCGAGCGTTCGTTCGCCGCCTCACCCGCGCGCGTGTGGAAGGCGTTCGCCGACAAGACGCAGAAAGCGAAGTGGTTCGGCGGCCCACCCGACTGGCCCGTCGTCGAGCGCTCGATGGACTTTCGCATCGGCGGCAAAGACGTCGACATCGGCGGTCCCAAGGGCGGCCCGGTGTCGAAGTACCACGGCACATACATGGATATCGTCGAGAACGAGCGCATCATCATCAGCTATGAAATGTACCTCGATGATAAGCGCATCTCTGTCTCGGTCCAGTGCACCGAGCTCGTGCCCGAAGGCAAGGGCACGCGTCTGGTGCTGACCGAGCACGGCGTCTACCTCGACGGCCTCGACGGCGCGGCCGGCCGCAAAGAGGGTTACGGCTTCTTGCTCGACGCCCTCGGCACGTCGCTCGCCGACTGACCGCATCAACGGACCACACCGAATTTTCGACGCGTGACGACGACAACCGCAGGAGCACCCGCATGACGATCGTGAGAGCCAGCATCACCATGTCCGTCGACGGCTACAGCGCAGGGCCTGACCAGGACGAAGAGCACCCGATGGGCAAGGGCGGCATGGCCCTGCACCAGTGGGCGTTTCCCCTCGCGTTCTTTCAAGACATGATGGGAAAACCGGGCACGGGCGATGTCAATGAATCCGACGCCGTCGTGCGCGAACAACAAGGCAATGTGGGCGCGACCGTCATGGGCCGCAACATGTTTGGACCCATCCGCGGCCCGTGGTCGGCCTCGAAGACCTGGGACGGCTGGTGGGGCAACGAGCCGCCGTACCGCCACCCGGTCTTTGTCTTGACGCACCACCCGCGCGAGCCGCTGACCCTCGACGGTGGCAACGTCTTCCACTTCGTCACCGACGGCCCCGCTGCCGCCCTCGCCCGCGCCAAAGCCGTCGCCGGCGACAAAGACGTACACGTCGCGGGCGGCGCTTCGTGCATCCAACAATTTCTCGCGGCCGACCTGCTTCAGCAGATCACGATCAACCTGTCGCCGGTTCTCTTGGGCAACGGTGAAAGGCTGTTCGACAAGATCGGCACTGCGATGCAGCGCTTCGAGCATGTGAAGACGGTGCGCGGTCCGGTGGCCACGCACCTGACGTTCAAGCGTCGCTCAGGCTGACGTTCCGCCCGACGCTCAGGCTGCCGTTCCGCCCGACCAGGGTCCGGTCGCGACGACGACGGCCTTCTTCGTGTCGGTGACGACGCGGCGGGTGCGGCCGTCTTTGCTCTGCTCGTCGACGCGCACGGTGATCGTCTTGGTGCGGGCGAAGCGGGCGTCGCCGGGCGGCAGGCCGGTGAGGCCGTCGTTGACGTTCAGCAGGATCTTGCGCTCGGTGCCCACGGCTTCGGTGAGCAAACGCTGGGCGGCATCTTTCAAAGTTTCACGCATGCGGGTCGCATCCCACGCAGCATCGACGACGACAACCGAAAGCGCCGCGCTCGGTCAGCCTTCAAACGGACGGCGCAGCGGCAGGTCTTCGTTGTCGCGGGCGTCGACGACGGCCTTGCAGCCATCGTCGTCAGCGAGCCGGATCTCCATCCACCACGACTCTTTGGGGTCGGGGTGGGGGACGCGGTCGGCTTCGGTCAACAAGAAATTGTTGTTGGCGCCGAGAACAATGCCCTCTTTTCTCGCGCGCAGCAGACCGAAGCTCTTGTCGGTGGAACGGACGACACCGTTCATATCCACCGTCTTGCGTTGCGCGATGTAGACCTCGCCGTCGGGCACGAGGCCTTGGGTGAAGACGGTGTCGCCGGGGTTGCCGTCGTCGTCGGCGTCGACGTAGACGTCATCGTCGACGTCGCTGGGCAGGTCTTCGTCGTCGCCGAGGCCCTCGATGGCCCAGTACTCGCGGTACTTGCCGCGCACGACCTCGCCGGTGGCGTGGTCGACCGTCAGCGTCGCCCGGATCTTCGGGATCGCGGCCACCGCGTCGGGGTTGTTGGTCGTCTGCAAACCGGCGGTCTCAAAGTTGTCGACGGCGCACTGCTTCAGCGTCTCATCATACACCTTTGTCTCGGTGTTGAAGACGCGCGTTGACAAGTAATACGACACGCCGCCGGTGTCGACTTTGCCGATGGCGGTGTCGGCCTGGTCGACGGCGACGCCTTTGATGGCGAAGGTGCCGGCGAGGGATGCTTCGTCGACGGCGACGCCTTCGACGCCGATGTCGTCGTCGTAGAAGGGCTCGGCGCAGGCGCCAATTTGCAGCGGCGCCAACGAAGCACCCGACACGGCGAGCGCGATCTGCAAAGCCTTCATGGTTCCCTCTTGAGCAGCAGGCCGCAGGCGACGGCGACGAGGTGGTCGCTGACGGCGGCGGTGGCGTCGTCGACGCTGTCTTTGGCGGTGATGGTCTTGAGCTCGTCGTCGCTGCAGATGGCGTAGCGGGCAGCGAGCATCACGAAGGTCTGCACGCCGAGCCGCGCTTGCAGCGGCTGGATGCCGAGCAACGGCGCCAGCACGTTCTCGGCGTCGTCGAGCGAGGGCCGCACGAACTTCTCGATGCGCTCGTCGGGCATGCCGCCGTTGTCGAGCACGGCGCGCAAAATGATGCGGTGGGCCATGCGGTGGTCGAGCGCGAAGCGCCAGGCGCGTTGGGCCATGGCGGCGACCATCTCGGTGGCGGTGTGCCCGGGCCGCGCCTCGCTGATCAGCGCGTCGCGCAGCCGACCGAGCTGCTTGTCCATCGCCTCGACGACGGCGGAGTAGAGGCCGTCTTTGCTGCCGAAGTAGTGCAGCACCGTGGCCAGCGAGACCCTGGCCTCGGCGGCGATGTCTCTGACGGTCGTTCCATCGACGCCACGCAGGCTGACGAGGTGAACGGCGGCCGCGAGGATGCGGGCTTTTGTCGCTTCAGCGTCGGCGGCGACGGGACGGGCCATGTCCAAAGTGTGAACCGAACAAACGCATCATTCAACGACGAAGAAGGCGCCGACGACGAAAACGGCGCATCCTGACGCGCTGCGACACTGGTTCAGGGACGCTGGGGCGTCGCTTTCGATGCGCGGACAGCAACGACGGTGATCAGGCGTGTCGACTTCGCGTAGCGGAAAACAAGCAGGTGACCCGTCTCGAGAAGCACCTTCAGCCGTGCGCCTCTGAAGACCCGCATCTGTGCGAGGGGTGCGCTCTCGGGAAACTGTTTCAAGAGAGCGACAGCTGCGCTGAACTCGTCGTCGAAGGCGGTCTCGTTCGCGGATGGTGCTCACGCCACCAGCGACCGGCAGCCACAAGCTCGCGGAGTCCGTTGTTCGAGTACTCGACGCGAACGAGCTGCTTCATCGACGAGAAAGCGCACGCAGTGCGGCCATCGCGACGTCTTCGGAGACGACTTCGCCGCGGTCCGCCTGGGCGATCGACTCAACGATTTCTCCCTCTTCCTCCGGCGTGAAGTCGTAGTCGACGTCGCCGCTGTCGAGGTCGAGGGCCTGGGCCACGAGCTCGGCGACGGTGATGCCTTCGGCTTCGGCGCGCGCGCGCAGAGCTGCTGCTCGTTCGACACTCAGCTCGATCGTCATGCTGACCATGGCTGCAGTGTAGGGACTTCCACCGCCTTCGTCGACGGCGACCCAAGACCTCGCTGACGTCGTCAGGCGTGAAGGATCGAGACCGTCGGCTCGACGCGGGACCCCGCGCCCGTCGAGGCGTCCCAGACCAACAAGACGGGCTCGTTGGGCTCGGCCAGGGCGAAGCGGCGGACGACCTCGAGGGCCGCCTTTTGCGGGGCGCGCAGCTCGTCGGTGGTCTTCACCTCGGCGACGAGGCCCCAGCACAACGACAAGCGGCGGGCGAGGGCGGGGTCGTCGGTGAGGGCGACGACGGGGGCGGCGGGGCGCTCGGCCGACACCAACCGCGCGGTGCGGCCGGAGCGGGTCGGGACGACGACGGCGCGGACCTCGAGGTCGCGGCTGAGCAACGAGGTCGCGCGCGAGAGGGCTTCGCCGGGGTCGTGGGCGAGGCCGCCGAGGGTCTCGTTGGGCTTGTCGGCGGGAGCGCCGTGTTGCCCGTGCTTCCACTGGTAGCCCTCGACCAGGCGCAACACGCGGTCCATCGTGGCGACGGCTTCGACGGGGAATTTGCCGGCGGCGGTCTCGGCGCTGAGCATGACGGCGTCGGCGCGGCTGAGGGCGGCGGCGGCGACGTCGGTGACTTCGGCGCGCGTCGGTCTGGACGACTCGATCATCGACTCGAGCATCTGCGTGGCGACGATGACGGGCTTGTTCTTCAAGATGGCGAGGCGCACGAGCTCGTTCTGAATGAGCGGCACTTCTTCGGGCAGCATTTCGACGCCGAGGTCGCCGCGGGCGACCATGATGCCTTCGACTGCGGCGAAGATGCCTTCGATGTTGTCGATGGCCTGCGGCATCTCGATCTTGGCGATGATGGGCATGGTGCCGTGGCCGTTCTGGTCGAGCAGGTCGCGCAAGATCTTCACGTCTTGATCGCTGCGCACGAACGACAGCGCGAGAAAGTCGACGCCTTTGCTGGCGGCGAAGATGGCGTCGGCTTTGTCTTTGTCGGTGACGGCGGGGGTGCTGACGTCGACGCCGGGCAGGTTCATGCCCTTCTTGTCTTTGAGCTTGCCGCCCTGCACGACGAGCACCTTCACCTCGGTCTTCTTGTCGGTCTCCAAGACCTTCATCTCGAGCTTGCCGTCGTCGAGCAAGATGCGGTCGCCGGCCTTGATGTCTTCAGCGAGCTCGACGTACTGCGACGGGATCAACGTCGCGGTGCCAACGACGTTTCTCGTCGTCACCGTCACCGTGTCGCCGGTCTTGAGCTCGATGACGCCGCCTTCGAAGGTGCCGACGCGGAACTTCGGACCGCACAGGTCGGCGAGGATCGCCGTGTGACGGCCCAGCTGGTGCGCGATGCGGCGCACGCGCTCGATGTTCTGTCCGTGTCCCTCGTGAACGCCGTGCGAGAAGTTCAAGCGAAAGACGTCGACGCCGGCGATGATGAGCTTCTCGATCACCTCGTCTGACGACGACGCCGGGCCGAGCGTCGCGACGATGCGCGTGCGGCGGCGCTTGAGGGCGGTGCGGGCGAGCTCGAGGCGAAGTTCTTTCATGACGGTTCCTGGCGCGGCGCTGTCGACGCGGTGAGACGACGGGGCCGGGAGCATCCGCCCGATGCCTTCGCCAGCACAACCCGCTTGCGCCTCGACGTCGTGGGAGGAAGCTCTGCCCATGCGCGCTCCCCGCTCCGTGCTCCAGCTGGCCGTTCTCGCTTGCTTCGTCGGCGTCGGCGGCGTCGTCGGCGCCAACGGCTGCAACTGCTCCGAGCCCGTCGACGGCGAGGGCGAGGGCGACGTCGTCGTTGGCGAAGGCGAAGGCGAAGGCGAAGAAGGCGAAGGCGAAGAAGGCGAAGGCGAAGGCGAAGAAGGCGAAGGCGAAGGCGAAGGCGAAGGCGAGGTCGTCGACGGCGGCAACGGCTTCGACCTCGGCGGACTCCTCGACGGCGGCGTGCTCGACTGCTTGCCGTCAGAGCTGCCCGAGCTCTCGGTCAGCGGCGCCCTCGATGCGCTGGCCCTCTCGCCCTATGCCGGGCGCCGCGAGAACGGCGTCAAATGCGACGACGTCACCTGCGACGACGACGTCCCCTGCTGCGTCTTGTGCGGCTTCGGCGCCTGCGCCGTCGACCTCGCCGACGCCGGCAACATCGATTGCCCGGCCTTCACGCAGGCCTACGCCTGCGACGGCGACGAAGAGTGCGGCAACCGCGAGGTCTGTTGCTTCACCTTGCAGGGCAGCGAGTGCCGCGACGAGGCCGCGTGCGACTTCGACGTCGGCTCGGCCCTCGGCCAATTCTTCGCCGACGGCGGCTTCTCATTGCCCGACGGTGGACCGCCCGTCGACGGCGGCTTCCTCGACGGCGGCTTCGCCCCCGTCGTCGCCGTCGATGGCGGCTTCGCCGATGGCGGCTTCGTCGACGGCGGCTTCAACGTCGATGGCGGCCCCGTCGACGGCGGCTCTGTCACAGGCGCGCCCCTCGACGGCGGATTTGGCGGCGGCGAACCCCTCGATGGCGGCCCGGGCCCGCAGCTCGACGCTGGCTCTCTCGTCGACGCCATCCAAGACACCTTCGAGCAGGGCGTGCCGACCTGTCACTCGTCGTTGTTCGACAACTGCGATCTGTTGAACGCCGAGATCTGCTGCGCATCCGATCGCTTGAGCAGCGTCGACGTCGGCTTCTGCTTGCCGGCGCTCTTGTGCGCCGGCGACTTCTTGCCCTGACCTCGGGGCACAGCTCGCCGGGCTGCTGATCCTGATCCGAAATTTCGCCGCAGACCGATCAACGGCGCCGCTCGTTGGTGCCGGGCCATGCGCACCAACAACACGCTCGCTCTCGCCGCGGCCCTCGCCCTCTCTTCGACGCTGCTGGGTTGCCTGCTGGGCTGCGCAGGGGCGCCGGTGACGTCGTCGCCGTCGCTGCTGTCGTTCTCGTCGTCGCAGCCGTCGGCGTCGTCGTTCGAGAGCAGCTACGCCGTGCGCTCGTCCTCGGCGGGGCTGATCGTCGTCGACGCTGACCTCGTGGTGCGTCCCGATCAGGTGTGTTTGCCCTTCGCCGTCACCGTGCGCGGCACCGACGCCCAAGACGCCATCGCCAAAGCCAAAGCCGTCGTCGACGACATCAAAGGCAAGGCTGGCGCCGTCGAGGCCTCTGTTTTGGTCAGGGTCGACGACATCAGAAGCAGCGTCGACACGGGCGGCAAGAAGGTCGGCGACCACGTCGTCGAGGGCGTCATCGTCGTCGTCAACGGCGCCGTCGTCGCTGCCCTCGGCGACGGCGACGCCTTCTCCCGCGCCGCTGTCGTCGCCGGCATCGCGGGCGCGCTGTGGCCGCTGGCGCATCCGAAAGACAAAGACGGCAAAGCCCTCGTCGATGACGACGTCGCTGTCGCGGTCGGCGCCGCCGAACCCGGCGTGAAAGACACCGAGCAACACCGCGCCCAATTGCTCGAAGGATGGGCGTCGCGCATCGGCGCGCTCTCGAAGTCCGTCGGCGGCGACGACGTCGATCTGACGAATTGTCAGGCGCCGCCGTCGGTGCGCATCACCGGCGGCACCTTCGAAAAAGTCGGACTCACGCTGCCGATCAGCTGCACCGTCGCCGTCAAAGCCCGCGCCTGACGACGACGCCGACGACCACGACAACCCGCACGACGCTCAGGGCAGATTCGCGATCTCGATGAATTCGAACTTGAAGTTGCCGCTGCCCTCGGCGTCGCACCACTCGCTGATGACGAGGCCGTGCACGGCGGGGGCAGAGACCACGCCCGGCGTCGCTTCGGTCGTCGCCGCCTCGGCCCACGAGCCGTCGCTGCCGGCCGACGCGGCTGTGCGCGCGTAGCACTTCTTGTCGGCGCCGGTGCGCGACGGACCGTCGACGTCGCCGCCGTTCGGGTTCACGAGGGCGAAGGTCTCGTCGCCGTTGATGACGGGCACGCCGCTGTCGGTGTTGGCATTCAGGTACTGCGCGCCGGCGCCGAGGCTGCCCCAGAAGGTGGTGAAGTCGGCCTGCGACGCCTTGCGGCCGATGACAAGCACGTCGCCGACGTCGAGAAAGGTGCCGTCGGGGATGACGGAGACCTGGTTCGGCGGATCACGGTTCTCTAACCGGAAGCCGCTGAGGTCGATGCCTGTGCCGGGTTCGCCTTCGCCTTCGCCGACGGGGCCTTCGCCTTCGCCTTCGCCGACGGGGCCTTCGCCTTCGCCTTCGCCGACGGGGCCTTCGCCTTCGCCCTCTTCGCCTTCGCCTTCGCCTTCGCCTTCGGGGCCGTCGGGGTCGAAGCAGCTGTCGGTGAAGCCGTCGCACAGGTCGTCGCCGGGGCAGTCGGCGGCGGTGACGCATTCGGCCGGAGGGGCGCTGCAGCGGCCGTCGAGGTCACAGACCTGATCGGCGCCGCACTCGGACTTGTCGCGGCACTCTTGCGCGAGGCAGATGCCGCCGCGGCAGAAGCCGCCGTTGCACTGTTCGTCGTCGGCACAGGCGACGGGGCCGGTGTCGCCGGCGTCGACGGGGCCGGCGTCGGTCTGTTGCACCGGGGTCGGGCAACCAGCGCCAAAGATCGGCGCAGCGACGACGACAAAGAACGCGGCGAAAGCGAATCTCATGCCGTCACCATGACCCATCAGTGGCGCCGTGCAAGGGTCGCAGGCCCGATCGTGTGATCGGGCAAAACCTCCCGAGCACGTGTCCGTTGGGGATCGCCATGAAAAAGCCGCCGTTTCGTCTCGCCGTCGTCGTCGCGCTGTTGCTCGGCATCGGGCTCGGCGCCCCCGCCCGCGCCGACATCTCGCCCGACGTGCTCGGCGCCGGACCCTCGTTCGCTCCCCCCGGCGACAACCCCGCCGCCAAAGACATCGGC
>JANNAY010000323.1:0-8042 GCA_031384945.1 Deltaproteobacteria bacterium | reverse complement strand
GTCGAGGGCGTCGTCGAGCAGGCGCAGGCGCCGCTGTCGCGGATCGGCGCCGCGCGCTTGCGTGAGGGCCGGCTCAGCTTCGGGCAGGGGCTGCTGGCAGCGCGCTTCAACGTCGTCGTCGACGTCGTCGTCGGCGTCGAGCAAGAGGGCGAGCTCGGCGCGACCCTGCTGCAGGTCGTCGTCGACGCCGACGAGGTCGGCGGCCAGTCCGAGGCGCTCGCGGGCGGCGTCGTCGGCGTCGAGGATGGTGGCGGTGCCGCTCTCGCGCCGCGCGAACAACAGCGTCTCGCGCTCTTGAGCGGCCGCGAGCGCCTGTTGCAAGAGCGCGCGCTCACGCTTGAGCGAGGCGATGTGCACCACCAGGCGCCGCACGTCGGTGGCGACGTCGCGGGCGTTCTCTTGCAGCTCGGTGCGCGCGGCCTCGGCGCGCAGATCGGCTGAGGTCTTTTTCACCATGTCGCCGAGGCGCGGCACCGGCACCTGCGCCGACAGTCCGATGTTGTCGGTGGCCGAGAACGCCGCGCCGGTGTCGTTGTTGATCTCGGGCGAGAGAAAGCGGTCGACGCTTCTGTGCTCGACGCCGACTCTGACGTCGTCGAATTCGACGCTGCCGTCTTCGAGGCGTTCGGCTTCGATCTCGAGGGCGTCGGGTCCGTCTTTGTTGGCGGCGGCTTCTTTGGCGCGCGCGACGGCTTCGTCGAGGGTCAACGTCGTCGCCGACAAGAGCGCGGGCAAGAGCAGGTGCAACATCAGTGACCTTCGAAGCGCGCGTCGAACGCCATGCCGGGCAGGGGCGAAGGTCCGTTGTCGGTGAGCTCGACGACGACGGCGCGGGCAAAGGCGGGCTGGGTAGGAATGGGTCGAAAGCGCGTCGGCATCTCGGCGATGACGGGAGCCAGCGAGCGCACGACGCCGCGCCGCTCGCCGCTCACGCGATCGCTGGGGCGCAAGACGACGACGTCGCCGATGGCGATGCGGCGGGCGATGCGCTCATCGGCGTAGGCGGTGATCACCGGCGTCGTCGCCGCCACCACCGACGCCACCGGCACCGTCACGCCGACGCTGGCGCCTTCGCCGTAGGCGACGTCAGCGACCATGCCTTTGACGGGCGCACGCAGCGTGAGCGCGTCGACGGCGTCTTCGAGGGCTTTGACGCGGGCCGCCTGCGCCGACGCCGCAGCCGCTGCCGGCGCCACGCGCTCTTCTGAATTCGACGACGACGACGACGGATTCGACGCCGGCCGCTTGCGCTCGGCGAGAAACGCCTGCAGCCGCTGCCGCGACGACTCTTCGTGGGCGCGCGCCGCGTCGACGAGCGCCTGTGACGTGCGTACGCGCTCTTCGAGGGCGGCCTTCTTGAGCGTCAGCTCTTGGGTGTCGGCCGTGGTGGCGAGGCCCTTGGTGACGAGCAGCTCTTGGCGCTTCAGCAATTCGGTCATCGACGCCAATTCGCCCTTGTCGCTGTCGAGGTCGGTGCGGAAGCGGGCGGCATCGACGGCGGCGCGCTCGACGTCTTGCCCGAGCTGCTGCAGCGCCTCGCGATCGGCCTCGCGCACGTCGACGGATTTGGCCAAGACCTCGCTTTGCAAAGCGACGAATTCGGCGCGGGCGACGGCCAATTCGGCGACGACGTCGGGGGCGTCGAGCACGACGACGACGTCGCCGCGTTCGACGGCGTCGCCAGCGTGTTTGTCGATGGACTTCACCCGCGCCGGGCGGGGCGCGTTGAGCGTGGCGAGACGGGCATCTGCGACAGCGGGCGAAACGGTGCCGCGCGACAGCGCCTCGTGCTGCCACAGCACCAGCGCCACTGCAGCGCCCCAGGCGACCCAAGGCAGCGCGCGACGAAGGCCCGGCCGTCCTTGAAACGGATCGCGCATCAGAGCTCGACCGTCGCTTCCTGCATCGACAAAGAGACGCTCGTCGCGCCGGGCACGGTGCCGACGGCGTGGATGAGTCCTTGCTCGTTGTCTTTCTTCTTCAAGGTCACCTGGTAGACGACCTCGACCTGCTCGCCCTGGGCGATCTCGCGCAGCGTGACCAGCGCGAAGCGCTCACAGGTCGACCGCAGCGCCTCTTGCAGCTTCACCGTCGCTTCTTCCCCTCTGGGGATGCGCAGGCGAATGACGCCGTCGTGCAGGCGGTGGGCGCCGAAACCGGTGAACCTGAGCCCAGCGACGACGACGAGAAAGAGGGCGGTGCCGACGGCGCCGGTGGCGAAGTTGCCGGTGCCGGTGGCGATGCCGGCGCCGAAGCTGGCGAAGATGAAGACCATGTCGAGCGGGTCGCGCAGGTTGGTGCGAAAGCGAATCAGCGCCAGCGTGCCGACGATGCCGATGCCGCGCGCCAGCGAGTTGCCGATCGCCAACATCAACATCGCCGCGACGATGCCGCCGACGACGAGGGCCTGGGCAAAGGTGCGCGAGTAGCTGAGCCCGCGAAAGCTCCACGCGTACACGGCGCCGATGGCCTGGCTGAGCACGTAGCTCGCGAGCAGCGTGATGAGGGCTTGACCCAACGTCAGCGCGCTGGTGTCGCCGAGAGCAGAAGCGAGAATGTCCACAGATTCACCAAAGCACAGCGCTGACGACGTCGCCACATTCCTGTCACACAAACCCGAACGTGCGACCTCGAGGCAGCACGCCTGCGAAAACAGAGACTCAGCCGTAGCGGGCGACGCGGGCGGCGACGTCGAAGCGGCCTTCGACGCCGAAGGTGCGGCGCACGCCCATCGAATACTTCGAGAAGCCGCGGCGCACGAGGCCGAGGTCTCGGATGATCGACGACAGCCAGCGCGGTGTCGTTTGCTCGAACTTCACCTCGATGAGCGTGAGCGAGTCGGATTCGTCAAAGGCGACGGCGTCGTCGGCGGCCTCCCACAGCTCGTCGCTGTCGAGGCGCTCGAGGCGGGTCGGATCAACCGTGGCGAAGCTCATCTTGCTGTCGAAGGTGACGCGCACGTAGTTGTCGATCTCGCCCTTCCACGCTTCGCGCGAGTACTTCACGAGCAGCGTGGGCACGGCGCCGCGGCCGTGTAGGCGGGCGCGAAAGTCGCGCTCGTTGTCGCTGGCGTCAGGGTGATCGTCGACGAGGCGCTGGTGCCAGCGCGACGGCGGCACGAACGCCCGCGACTTCACGATCACGTCACCGATGCGGTGCTTGACCTCGAAGAACACCGGACTGTCACCGAGCTTCTCGCCGTAGCGGCGCACCCGAAGCTTGAAGCGCTTGCGCACGCCGATGGCGCTGTCTTCGAAGAACGAGAGCCTCGGTGTGTCGTAGTAGAGGCTGGTGATTTGGTAGCGGTGGTCGGCCGACGCCGCCGAATTCGAATCCAACGTCGAGAACGGCGCCATGCGAGCGCGAAATTCATCGAGCAGCGCCGGACCGACGAGAAACTTGTGCTCGTAGCGCGGCGGGATCTCATCGCTCTTCATGGCGCCTCTCGTCGGCGACGTTGCAGCGCCGGCACCGACGACGCCGGCTTGTGCACGCGGCTGGTGATCTGTCGCAGCTTCTTGCTCTTCTGGTGCCGCACCAACGACGCCGTCTCTTCGACGACGAACGAGACGCGATCGAGCAAACCGTGCTCGCGAAAGTAGCGCTCGAAGCGGTCGCAGACGACGGCGGCGACGACAGCGCCGTCGGCGCCTTCTTCGACGACGACGCTGACGCGCAGCTTGTTTTGCTCTTCGTGCACCAGCGCGAACTGCAACAAGCCTGGTACGCCCAGCAGCGCGATCTCGAAGGGGATGGGCGGATGCGCTTGAAACCCATCGCCGTCGTCGAGGTAGACGACGTCGTCGGTGCGGCCGACCACCTCGACGCGGCGAAACGGCGAGCCGCAGGCGCACGGCACAGCGTCGATGCGCACGCGATCGTCGAGGCGGTAGCGCAAGATCGGCTGCGCGTGGTTCAGCAGGTTCGTGATCAAGACGCGCTCAGACCACTCGCCATCGCGCACGGCGTCGTCGTCGTCGTCGACCGCTTCGACGAGGGCGGCGTCTTCGTTCAAGTGCAGGTGTCCGAGCTCGCACGAGGTGGCCAGCGCCACGTGCTCGGTGGCGCCCCACGTCTCGACGAGACGCGCGCGGGGAAAGGCGCTGCCGATGGCCGCCCGGGCTTGCGGCGTCAGCGGCTCGCTGCCCGCGGTCACGATCTCGGGATCGATGCGCAGGCGTCCGCGCTTTTGCTCGTGGGCCAGCACCTCAAGGTGGGTGGCATAGCTGTGCAAGAGCAGCGGCGGTGCTTCGTTCAACGACGACACCAGCGTTGGCAGCGGGTCGTCGATGCTGAGCACGCGCACATCGGCGACAGCGCGGCCGGCTTGCGGCATTCGCAAGGCGAGCACTGAGGTCATGGTGTGACCGCCGACGGCGACGACGAAGCTCATGCGATACCGGCGACGGGCGAGCAGGGCGAACCCCTCCGCCTTCAGTTGCCCGCGAAAGATCCGCGCGAACACCGTGGCCCGCAGGCGGGCGAAGCCTTTGTCATCGACGACGAAGACGCCCACTTCGCCGGTGGTGCCTGACGTCGTCGTCACCAGGTATTTTCCATCGAGCACGCTGGCGGGTTTGGCGCGATCGAGAAACGCCAGTGTGTGCACGCGCGACGGCGTGCCCCCGACGACGAATTCGTCAAAGGCGCCCATGACGTCGGATTTGTCGACGACGCTCGCGTCGCGAAAATGGCGAAGCCCAGCGTAGCGCCGGGTGCCGCGCGCGACCTCGACGAGGCGGGCGAGCCGCCGCGCCTGCAAGTCGACGACGACGGAGCGGTGGGCTTCGTTGCGCCCGTAGGCGGCGACCAGCTCGCTCGCGAACGCCTGAATTTCGCGGAGGCTCAGGGCGCTGCTCCAGCCTTGAAAGAGAGCAACTCGACGACGACACCGGCCTGCGGCGGGGTCGAGCCTTGTTGGTGGCGTTGCTCCATCTTCACCATGCCCACGCCCTTCGCGTAGCTCCACGTCACGAGCAGCTTGCCGTCGCTGACGACCTGCTCGGTGTCGACCTGGATGCAGTCGTTGAACGTGCCGGCGGGCACGGTGACGACGGCGTCGACGGCGCTGATGCGGTAGCTCTCGCGCGGCTGTCCGCGGGGCATCGCGACCCAGCTGTGCTCGACGACGAGCGGCTCTTGCAACAAGAAGCGTTGGCCGTCGAAGACGCCATCGGCGCGGGGGGCGAAGTGGCCGCCGAGGTTGTCGACGTAGAAGCCGTCGGCGCCCTTCTCGACGATGGCGATCGTCTGCTCGTGGTCCGCCGCGCGGTAGGTCCATGTGTTGCCAACGGCGAGCGGGTAGTAGTCCGCCGCATGTCCCGTCGCCGACGAACCCGTCGGTGACGTCGTTGCGCACGCAGCAGCCAGCAGAGTCAGAACCAACAGGAGGCGCATGGCTCCGGCATCGCACACGCGATCCGAGCCCTCAAGATTTCGGACTGGCGCCTCGGACATCTGACTGCACCGCGGTGGCGTCATGCGGCCGACTGCTTCGGGGCGCCGGCTTCCGACGAGAAGAGCGCGTTTGTGAATTCGACGGGCGAGAAGGGGCGCAAGTCGGTGATCTTTTCGCCGACGCCGATGTAGCGGACGGGCACCTTGAGCTCGTCGACGATGCCGAGGACGACGCCGCCCTTGGCGGTGCCGTCGAGCTTGGTGAGCACGATGCCGGTGAGCGCGGCGGCTTCGCCGAACTGCTTCGCCTGCGCGATGGCGTTTTGTCCGACGGTCGAATCGAGGACGAGCAGCACCTCGTGGGGCGCGCCGTCCATCGCCTTGCCGAGCGAGCGCGTGACCTTCTTGAGCTCTTCCATCAGGTTCGTTTTGGTGTGCAGGCGCCCGGCGGTGTCGCAAAGGACGACGTCGAAGCCCTCGGCCTTGGCCTTCTTGACGGCGTCAAACAGCACGCTCGACGGATCGCTGCCGTCGGGCCCGGTCACGATCGGCACGTCGGCGCGCTTCGCCCAGACATCGAGCTGATCGGCCGCGGCGGCGCGAAAGGTGTCGCCCGCGCCGAGCAGCACCTTGTGGCCCTGCTGCTTCAGCTGCAGCGCGAGCTTGCCGATCGTCGTCGTCTTGCCGGCGCCGTTGACGCCGAGCACGAGCACGACGCGGGGCCCCTGCTTCGACCCAGACGGGCCGCTGATGTCGAGGGGCTTCACGGCGACCGACGACAAGATGGCGGTGGCTTCTTCGCGCAGCGTCTCTTCGATGCGGGCCAGCGACGTCAATTCCTTCTTCGACAGCTTCTGCTTGACCGCGTTCAACAGGCGCTCGGCGGTGCGCGCGCCGATGTCGGCCGAAAACAACACCTGCTCGACGTCGTCGAGGATGCCGGCGTCGATGGCCTTGCCGCCGATGGCCGTCGTCAAACGACCCATGATGCCGTCGCGCGTCTTGCCGAGGGCGAGGCGCAGGGACTTCTTCTCCTCCTCCGCCGACGCCAACTTCTGCGCCGCCTCTTGCTCTTTCTGCTTCGCCTCTTGCGCCTTCTTCTGCGCTTCGGCGTCGCCGTCTTTGGCGGCCTCGGCGGCGCGGTCGGCGGCGCGTTTGGCGGCGTCGGCTTCGGCGCGGGCCAGCAGCGCCTTCTTCTCGGCCTCGACGAGGTCGGCGGCTTTTGGCACCACCTCTGCCGTCGTCAGCGTCGACGGCGGCAGCTCGCCGGCAGCGATGGGCTTGTCGAGCTCTTTGGCGAGGTCATCGATGCGATCGGCGCGCTTCTTTTGCAGGTAGCGCAGCCCGAGGGCGAAAAACAAAACGAAGAAGACGACGATCGCTACCAGCGGGCCGTACGAAGCGGCGGGGGTCACGACGTCAGAGGCGAACAGCGAGAACAACGAAACCATGCCGTGATCTCTGGATCAGCCCGACCCCTGTCAACCCGTTGCGCCGACACCAGCGGGTGGATCAACCTGCGACCCGTGCGGTCCCGCCTCCAACTCTCGCTCTTCGACCTGCCGCTCCGGCAGGAGACGACGACGACGACGACGACGACGACGACGACGGTGCAGGCGCCGGCGACGTCGAAGACCAAGCTGCTGTGCGACGCCATCCTCGCGGTGCTGCCGGGCTCGCGCATCCTGATCGTCGACACGCGGTCGGTGCTGCTGTCGCAGACCGAAAAAGACGGACAGCGCGTGGTGCGCGTGCACCAGATGTTTCTCGACGCCGACGACGTCGTCCGCCGCGCCGTCGCCATCTACCTCGCCACTGGATCGAAAAAAGCCGGCGCCGTCGTCGACGAATTCGTCAAAGTCGGCTCGCACCTGCTGAGCTTCACGGCCCGGCCGATGAAAGAAGACGCCGCCAAAGGCCGCGTCCACGACCTCGGCCCCATCTTCGCCGCCGTCAACGTCCGCTACTTCGACAGCGCGATCTCGGCCGAGATCGGCTGGGGGTTGGCGGGGTCGCCGCAGCGTCGTTCGCGCCGCAGCATAACCTTTGGCAGCTACGACCACCGGGCGCGCCGCATCACCATGCATCCGGTGCTCGACGCGCCCCATGTGCCGGCGCTCGTCGTCGCCCGCATCGTTCACCACGAGATGCTGCACGCAAAGATCGGCGAGGCCCGCAGCGAGAGCGGCCGGCGCATCGTGCATTCGAAGCAGTTCCGCATCGAAGAGGCGACGTTCGAGGGCGCCAGAGACGCCGACCGCTGGCTCGACCAGCACCTCGATGAGCTGCTGCGCTGGCGCCCGCGCTGACGCCCACGCGGTCGCGGCAGACGCTCGCCTGTCGCTGCGCTCGGACCTCTGACGCTTCGCGGAGAGGTGAAATCATTCATCATGATTCGCGACGCCTTCGCAGCCGCAACAGGACGATCGAACCGCAGCGACGGGGCACGCGCTCGCAGAAGCCAGCGATTTCAACGGTGTGTGGGTCGAGCAATCGCGAATGATTCACCCTCTCCACTTGGGGAGAGGGTCGAGCGCAGCGAGGGGTGAGGTCTGCGGGCCGGTCGACCGCGTACTACTGGATGCGGACGTTCACAGTCTTGGAAATGCCCGGCTCTTCCATGGTGATGCCATAGAGCTGGTCGG
>JANNAY010000320.1:0-6411 GCA_031384945.1 Deltaproteobacteria bacterium | reverse complement strand
GCGCGACGTCGCTCGCCGTCGTCGTTCATCCCCCGTCGACGCGCGCGGCGGTCCGGCACAAGCTGGCAGAGCCCCACCCTTCACCTCTCACTCCGCACCTCCTCCGTGATCTCTTTGTCTCTGTGCCCTCTGTGCTGTTCCGAATTCTCCGTTCCTCCCTGCCTCGCCCCAAAAGAAAACGGCCGGAGCAAAAGCCCCGGCCGTCGTCGTCAACACACCAGAAGTCAGGCCTCAGCGTGCTTGCCATTCTTCTTGGCAGCGCCGTTGCTCTTGCCCTTCTTGAACCCGCAAGCATCAGCAAGCTCACGGGCGAGATCGGTCTTCTCCCACGTGAACTCGGGGCGGCCGAAGTGCCCGTACGCGGCAGTGCGCTCGTAGCCCGGCTTCCACAGCTTCAAGTGCTCGATGAGACCGAGCGGGCGGAGCGGGAAGAGCTTGCGAATGCCCTTCTCGATGATCTCGACGTTGACGACCTCGGTGCCGAAGCAGTCGACCATGACCGAGACGGGCTCGGCGACGCCGATGGCGTAGGCGACTTGCACTTCGCAGCGGCGGGCGAGGCCGGCGGCGACGACGTTCTTGGCGACGTAGCGGGCCATGTACGCGGCCGAGCGATCGACCTTCGAGGGGTCTTTGCCCGAGAAGGCGCCGCCGCCGTGACGGCCCATGCCGCCATAGGTGTCGACGATGATCTTGCGGCCGGTGACGCCGGCGTCGCCCATCGGGCCACCGACGACGAAGTTGCCGGTCGGGTTGATGAAGTACTTGGTCTGCTTCGTCAGCATCTTCGCCGGCAGCGACTTCTTGATGACCTCTTCCATCAACGCTTCGCGCAGCTTCGACAGCGTGATCTCGGGCGCGTGCTGCGTCGAGAGCACGACGGTGTCGATGAAGGCCGGCTCACCGTTGATGTACTGGATCGTGACCTGGCTCTTCGCGTCGGGGCGCAGCCACTTCAACGACGAGCGGCGGGCCTCGGCCTGGCGGCGCGTGACGGCGTGCGCGTAGGCGATGGGCATCGGCATGAGCTCGGGGGTCTCGTCGACGGCGAAGCCGAACATCAGACCCTGGTCGCCGGCGCCCATCTCTTTCTTGTCGGCCTTGCCGCCCTTCTTGACCTTGTCGCCCTTGCCGATGTCGACGCCCATGGCGATGTCGGGTGACTGGCCCTCGATGACGTTCATGACGGCGCAGGTGCTGCCATCGAAGCCCTTGTCGCTGTGGTCGAAGCCGATGCGGTTGATGGTGCGGCGCACAATGGCCGGCACGTCGATGTGCGCGTTGGTTCTGACTTCGCCAGCGACGACGCACAGGCCGGTCTTGAACAACGTCTCGACGGCGACGCGCGCGTTCTGCGGGTCTTTCTCGGCCGTGAGAATGGCATCGAGGATCGCGTCGCTGACCTGATCGGCCATCTTGTCGGGGTGGCCCTCGGAGACGGACTCAGACGTGAAGAGAGAGTTGCGCGCCATGTGCGTGTTTCCGCTTCTGTTGTTTTCGGGAGAGGGCTCGGGCTAGGTCGTCGTTGATACGGTGTCAACGACGACGACGGCGGATCAGGGCTGTCAGCAGCACCCCCTGCCGCGGACCCGCCCCGTCGACTCTGCTTTGACGCCCTCCGGGTCACGCTACGCTCGCCTGATGTCGTTCTTTTCTGCGCTCTGGTCGAAGCCGAATCCGACGCCGTTGTCGACGTACACGACGTTGAACGGCGTGTTCTACATGCTGATGGGGCTCTCGCTCTTCGCCTGGCCGGGCATGGTGCAGCTCTTGTTCTTCGCCGAGCCGTTTGCCGCGCGCGAAGAAGGCCTCATGCGCGTGGTCGGCTTCGTCGTCGTCGTCATCGGCTGGTTCTACGTCATGGGCGGTCGCACCGGCGCGACCTCGTTCGGCCTCGCCACCGTCGTCGATCGGCTCCTGGTGCCGGTGTTCTTGCTGCCCCTGGGGTTCTTCGGCGCCGTCGACATGCACCTCGTCGCGCCCTTCGCGGTCCTCGACCCCGTGCTCGGGATTGGCGCTTTCATCATCTGGCAAAGATCGAAGTCCGCGGTGTAACTTTTGGTGTGCGGGCAGCATGGCGCTCCGGCCGCGACGGTCGTGTCCGTTGGCGAGCATTGCCTGCCGGCCAGAATTTTCTTCGTGCTGCGCACGGCTGCAGCGGAGGCCACCCCGGGCAGGGGGGAAGGGCGGGAGATGGCTTTGCCCCCGCGCAGCGGGGACTGGGGGCTCTGCGGCGCGGGCAACGCGATGGTTCTCGTGCCTCGCGATGTGACCAACCGTGAGCCCAGGGGAAAGGCCGCTACGCTTGCCCGCCACGGCGAGGGATTCAGCGTGCAACGAAAGCGAAACTACGCGCGAACTTTAATGGTGATCTCGAGGGAGCCGTCGGCGGACTGGCCGCGCTCGATGGACTCGACCTGCCCCATCGACTTGGCCTTCTGCTCGAGCGCGTCGATGTAGACCTTCTGGATCGACTTCTCGAGGCCGGCGCGCACGTCGGCCTCGGCCGACGCCAACGTCGTCGTCGCCTCGCGCTTCACCGCCGCCTCAGCCGCCGACGCGTTCTTCTTCGCCGCGTCTTTCGCTTCAGCGTCGGTGCGACCAGAGCCACCGACATCGCGCTCGGCGGTCATCGCGATGGTGACGGTCGAACCGTCGGCGGCCAAGGTCGCCGTGAGACCCGGGCGCACGGTCTTTTCGCGGCCGCCGTCGGCGGTCTGCTTCCATCCGTCTTTCTCGAGCTCGTCGTTCAAAAGGCTGTGCATCGTCTCGGGCGGCAAGATCGGCAGCAACGAGACATCGATGCACAGCTCGTCGCTCGCGCTGACGTGCTGGTTGGCCGTGGACAACGGTTCGACGACGACGCGGTAGCCACGGCTCATGAACAACTCCTGCGGAAACGTCAGCCTACAGCACCAGTGAGAGCGCGCGAGAAGGCAGCGAGGGCGTCGCGGCGCGGCAGGTAGTGCTCGTCGATCACGCGCAGCGCCAGCTGCGACTCTTCGTAGCGGTCGTCGCCGTAGCGCTCGTTGACGAGGCGGCCGCGCAAGACGTCGAGGCCGGCGCCGACATCGACGATGGCGGCGAGCGAGGCGACGACGCGGTCGCGGTCGGCCATGGTGACGACGCCGGGCAGGCGCACCAGCCGCGCGCGGGCGTCGGCGGGCAGCTCGCCGGGCAGGGCGGCCACCAGGCGCACCACCGGACCGATGAGATCGAGGCGGCGGGCTTCGTCGAGAGCGCGCAGCAATGTCTGGATGTTGCGCGCGAACGCGTGACAGCGACGGCTGAAGTCGTCGCCGTCGGCAGAGCGCGTCCACACTGACTTCAAGCGCCGCACGAGGGCGCCGGCGAGGGCGTCGTCGCAGAGCTCGAGCAGGCGGATCAAATCCGGAGCGCAGAGGGCGTCGACGTCGATGGCGTCTCTGCCTTCGCCGGCGTCGCTGGCGGGGTTTCGCGCTTCGTCGGCGCAGAAGAGCGCTGCCAACGGTGACGCCTGCACGAGCCACTGGCGCAGCGGCGCGTCGACGGCCTCTTGCAGGCGCAGGGCGCCGCGGTTCTCGACGGCGAGGGCGCAGAAGACGTGGTCGAAGGCTGTCAGCGCCTGCTGCGGCGCTGCGCGGTTGAGCGACTTGCGCTCGTCGCGGCTGAGGTCGGCGAGGGCCGAGCGCTGCAGGGTCTCTTGGCGGCGCTCTGAGAGCGGCAAGACGACGGTGCAGAGCTTGATGAGAAAGTCGAAGGGCATCTCGCTGAACGTCGCCGACATCCCACTGTTGAGGGGGCCATCCCACAAGCGCCCATGCACGCGGCGGCCGTTGCGCAGCACCGTGCGCGGCCGTGCCCCGCCCGCGCCCAGCAAGAAGCGCAAGACGCCGGTCGAGAGCGTGCGGGCGACGGCGAGGCGCAGCGGCTGCGACGGCACGACGCCCGCGCTGAGCGGCACCTGAAAGCGGTCGCCGCGGTTCTTGCCGACCAGCAATTCGGCGACGAGGGCTGCGTCGGCCTCGCCGATGGGCAGGCGCAGCGGACGCGTGAGCGCGTCTTCGACCGAATAGATCATCGCGTGCGCGCCCCGTTCACCGGCCAACCGTTGATCGAGAGCGAGCCCTTGGCCGCGGCGTCGATCAAGATGCGCAGCTCGACGGTGTTGGGCGCAGAAAAACGCGGGTCGTCTTTGCTGTAGCGGCCGGTCAAGAAGTGCAGCACCTGGTTGTCGCTGCCGATGAAGCGTCGCTGGGTGGTGCGCTGCGCCTCGACGTAGCGGCCGTCGACCAACAAGTCGGTGGCGGCGACGAGGGCGTCGACGTCGCTGTCGGCTTCGTCTTTGAGCTCTTGCAGCGTGTAGCCCGAGAACAGCATGACGCTGAGCCCCGCCGTCTGCACCTGCTGCGCCACCGCAGACAGCGCCTTGGCCTGCCGCGTCGGCTCACCGCCGAGCAGCGAGATGCCCTCGATGCCCTTCTCGTCGCGCGCCTTGACGATGTCGTTGACGATGTCGGCGACGCTTTTGCGGTCGCGCTCTTTGTCGGCGAGAAACTCAGGGTTGCAGCAGCCGGGACAGAGAATCGGACAGCCCTGCACCCACAGCGCGTAGCGCTTGCCCGGCCCTTCGGCCTCGGTGCAGGGGACGACGAGGGCGACGTTGACGCTGTCGCCGACGGTGGAGGGTGACGGGGCGTTGGGCACGGTCCCCGCAGTATGCGCTCTCGACTGGAGCCCCGCATGTCCTCTCTCCGCATCCTGCCGTTCCACGACGTCAACGTGCCTGCGCTGCCGCCTGCGCAAATCGAACAGGCGGCCCGGGGCGCCTCTGTCGGCGCCGGCCGCAGCGTCTTCGTCGACGCCGCCGACCGAGCGCTGGTCTTGCGTGTGCGCGGCCTGCGGCGGCGTCTGCGCTGGGTGTTCCGCGTGTTCCGCGCCATCGCCATCGGCGTCGTCTGCGGCGGCGCCTTCGTCTTCTGCTTCGCCCTCTGCCTGTCTCACTGAACCCTCGCGGCGATCCGCCGATCCTCGGAGCCCTCGATGCAGATGCTCGACCCCGACCACGATGACGAAGCCCCCATCGCCGCCCTCGACGTCGCCCGCGCCCGCGACACGCTGCGCCGGTTGCGCGTCGCCGCCGCCGTCGTCGCCGCGCTCGTCGGCGCCGCCCTCGCCGGCAACTTCGTCGTCGACGTGTACGACGCGCGCGACGCCCGCCAGCGCGCCGACCGTCACAGAAACGCGCAGCACCAGCAGTACGTGCGCCTGACAGACCCCGTGGTCCACGACGGCGCCGACAGCGCCACCGTCGTCGAGGGCGACGGCGCCGTCTTTCTCGTCGACCACGGCGTCTACGTCGCCGGCGGGCTCCGCCGATGATAACGCTCGAGCGAGTCGAGTGGCCGTTGATCGTCGGCACCGCCATCGCCGTCGCCGCGCTGTTCACGTCGCTGCCGAGCGCGTCGTCGGGCTGCCGCCAACGCACCGGCGAGGCGCGCGCTGGTTTGAAGCGCCTCTCCGTCGCCGAAGAGGCCTTTCGCGCCGACCACGGCGGCTACGGCGCCGACGTCAACGCCATCGGCTTCAGCGTCGACGACGGCGGCGTCTACCGCTACGTCGTCACCGACGCCTACGCCGACCGCTTCGTCGGCTGGGCCTTTCGCGCCGATGGCATCGACGACGTCTGGCGCATCAACGAGCAGAGCACGCTGCAGCACGTCGTCGATCGCTGCTGGTGAGCGCGAGTAGGATGCAGCGATGACCGAACCCACCGCACCCGTCGGCGTCGGCGGCAGCGTCGACGCCGCCGACATCGACGCCGTCTTGCGCGCGCGCCAGCTGCGTCGTCGTCTGCGCCTCATGGCGCGCGTCTTTCGCGTGCTCTTGATGATCAGCGTGTTCGGCACCTGCGGCTTTGCGTTCATCGTGCCGAGCTTGACGAGCTTTCCCTGTCGCTCTGCGCAGAGCGAAGCGAAGGGCAACCTCAAATCGCTCTACGTCGCCGAAGAGAGCTACCGCGCCGAGTTCGACAGCTACTCCGACGACGTCAACAAGATTGGCTTCGCCGCGCGCGGCAGCAACTTTCGCTATGTGATCACCGATGTCACCGCGAACCGCTTTCAGGGCTGGGCCTTTCGGACCGACGGCCGCCACGACGACGTCTGGTCCATCTCGCAGCAGAACGATCTGCAGAACCTCATCGACGGATGTGAAGAATGACCGCGCCCATCGAGAACGCGAAGGTCGCCGACAAAGACGCCGACGACGCCGAGATCGTCGCTGACGACGTCGTCAAAGCCCACCGCCTGCTGCGCAACTTCCGCGTCGTCTCCGCCGTCTGCGGCGCCATCGTCGTCGCCAGCGTCGTGGCCGTCGTCGTCGACGTTGCCCTGGTCGCCCGCGCCGACGCCAACGCCGACGTCGTCCGCG
>JANNAY010000318.1:0-1951 GCA_031384945.1 Deltaproteobacteria bacterium | reverse complement strand
GCCGCCGTCGTCACGCGCGCCCAACAACTCCGCTCGTTCGGCGCGCCTGTGCCCGACGAAGCTTTTCTCTTTCGCCCCCGCCCCCTCGAAGCGTGAGCCCACACCATGACGAACACCAAACAGCCGAAGCAGCCCGAGCCCATCGCCATCGTCGGCATCGGCGGCTTGTTCCCCGGCTCTGTCGACGTCGCTGCATTCTGGAACCACATTCTGCGCGGCTCTGATCTCGTCACCGACGTGCCGAAGGATTCGCACTGGAGCGTCGACGACTACTACGACAAAGACGCCGGCGCGCGTCCGTCGTCGATGGTCGACAAGACCTACGCCAAGCGCGGCGCGTTCTTGCCGAAGATCCCGTTCGAGACGCTCAAAGAGGGCATGCCGCCGAACTTGATGTCGTCGACAGACACCTCGCAGCTCTTGGCGATTCTCGTCGGACGCGCCTGCCTCGAAGACGCCTTCGGCGGACCCATCGACGTCGTCGATCGCTCGCGCGTGTCGTGCATTCTCGGCGTCACCTCGGGTCAAGAATTGTTCGGCCAGATGACGGGCCGCCTCGCCTGGCCGCAGTGGATTTCAGGGATGCGCGCCGCCGGCATCGACGAAGAAGCCGCCAAAGCCGCCGCCGACAAGATCGCCGCGACCTTCACGCCGTGGACAGAGGCGACGTTTCCAGGGTTGCTCGGCAACGTCGTCGCCGGCCGCGTCGCCAACCGCCTCGACCTCGGCGGCAGCAACGCCGTCACCGACGCCGCCTGCGCGTCGTCGTTCGCGGCCATCTCGATGGGCGTCGATGAGCTCTTGCTCGGCCGCGCCGACGTCGTCTTGACCGGCGGCGTCGACACCATCAACGACATCTTCATGTACATGTGTTTCACCAAGACGCCGGCGCTTTCGGCATCGGGTGAATGCCGCCCGTTCGACGCTGCCGCCGACGGCACGCTGTTGGGTGAAGGCCTCGGCATGATCGCGCTCAAGCGATTGAGTGATGCCGAGCGCGACGGCAACCATATTTACGCCACCATCCGCGGCATCGGCACGTCGTCTGACGGCCGCAGCAAGAGCATCTACGCGCCCGTCTCTGAGGGTCAGTCGCGCGCCTTGCGCCGAGCCTACGAGTCGGCCGGCTACGCGCCGACGACGGTCGAGCTCGTCGAAGCCCACGGCACCGGCACCAAAGCCGGCGACATCGCCGAGCTCGGCGGCCTCGCCCTCTGCTTCGACGACGTCGAATGGAGAAAGAGCGAGCGTCAGTTCATCGCCCTCGGCACCGTGAAGTCGCAGATCGGCCACACGAAATCGGCGGCCGGCGCGGCGGGCATCATCAAGGCCGCGCTCGCGCTGCACGAAAAGGTGCTGCCGCCGACCATCAAGATCACGACGCCGAATCCGGCGGCGAACTTCGAGCAGTCGCCCTTCTACTTGAACACCGAGCTGCGCCCGTGGGTGCGCAGCAGCGACCACCTGCGTCGTGCCGGCGTCTCGTCGTTCGGCTTCGGCGGCAGCAACTGGCACATCACGCTCGAAGAGTACGTGGGCAAGAACCAGCCGCCGCGTCTCGCCCGCCGCGACGTCGAGATCGTCGCGCTGTCGGCGTCGTCGACGGTGGAGTTGCAGGCGTTGGCGAAGTCGCTCGCCGGCAGCGTCGGCCACGACCTCGGCGCCTTTGCCGCCCGCGTGAACAAGACGTTCTCTTCGAAGCACGCCGCGCGCGCGGCCTTCATCGCGAGCTCTGCGGCCGAATGTGAGCAGAAGCTCACGTTTGTCGCTGACGGCAAGCCGAACGCCGCGGTCTTCTCGGGCAACGGCGTCGAGAAGAAGAACGTCGCGTTCGTCTTTCCGGGCCAGGGCTCGCAGAAGGTCGGCATGGGCAAAGACCTCGCCCTCGCCTTTGACGCCGCCCGCGCCGTCTACGACCGCGCCGCTGGCGTCGTCCCCGACGTCGTCCGCG
>JANNAY010000246.1:0-2740 GCA_031384945.1 Deltaproteobacteria bacterium | reverse complement strand
CAGCAGCAGCAGCGTCGCCAACGCAGTCGGCGCCATCGACGTCGACGTGCAGCCGCCGCAGCCGGGCACGTCGTCGTCGCCGCAGGAGACATCGGCGGGGATCTCGTCGTTGGGACAACCGAGCCGCGCGCGATCGCCGCTGGTGGAGAAGCCGCCGGGCTCGTCGGGGCAGACGTCGTCGTCGTCGGAGGCGCCGTCGCAGTCGCTGTCGCCGGGCAACGTGATCGTGATCGCTGGCGTGAACGGCGTGATGGTGCCGTCGACGTCGAGCGCCGCGAAGCGAAAGGCCTTGCTGTCGCCGAAGGTGCCGTCGTTCCAATCACGCTGCGCGCTGCAGATGTTCGTGCCGAGGGTGCCGCCGAGACCGCTGATGCGCGGCACGGTGACGTCGTCAGCGTCGAGGCTGCGGACCAGCGGGCGTCCGCTCGTGACTTCGACGGCGAAGGTGTTGGCGCTGCCGCAACCCAGATCGTCGAAGGTGAACCGCAAGACCGAGAGCTGCGCGACGACGACATCGTCAGGAGCAGCGCTCAACGGCGCGGCGGCCGTTGTGCCCGTGCGCACCTCGAGCGAACCCTCGTCGCTCGCGCGCAGCGTCGCGTCGGCGGGCCAGGCACCAGCGGCTGGACGCACAAAGGCCAACGCGACTCCCCCGTCATCGATGACGACCTCAGGAGCGGTCAGCGGAATCTCGACGTCGTTGTCGTCGACGACGCGGATGTCAGCGAAGACGGCCGGGCTCGGACCCGACCGCTGCCCGAGCCAGAGCACGGCGTTGAGCGGCACCGGGGCACGCCCGTCGCCAAAGACCTTGAAGGTGTCGGCAGCGGCGCACGAGCAGGCGCGGGCGTCGTCGGCGGCGAAGACGCTGACGACGAAGACGCCGACGACGACGAAGACGCTGACATGAGAATCACCAAGCAAACGGAACCCCCGGTGCCGAAGCTTGCCGCGGGCGCTACGATGGCGCCATGTCTGAGAAGGCCGTCGAGGTTCCGAGCCAGCCCGTGCAATCCGTTCTCGTCGACGAGAAGGATCGTGGCGACGTCGACGCTGTGCTGTTCACGCCAACGCAGCTCGCGGTGGCAGCGCTCTTCGGCACGCCCATCGCTGCGGGTTTGTTTTGGTTCTTCAACAACCGGGCGCTGGGACGTCGTCACCCGAGCCTCGCGTTCGCGGCCGGCGCGGCGCTGACGCTCGGGCCGTTTGCCGTCGCGACGTGGTTGCAGAAAGAATTGTTCGCCATCGCGGTGCTGGTGCTGTGGCCGCTCGGCTACGGGCTGACGTCGTCATTGACGTTTCCCAAGCGGGCGGCGCGGTCGTGGTTCGTCGTGGCCGCCGTCTCGCTCGGCGTCGTCTTCGTGATGATGCAGAGCGAGGCGTGGATGAACGTGAAGGGCGCGGTGGTGCCGCGCCCCACCGTCGACGAGGTGGCTGTCGCCGGCAACGTCACCGTCGTCTTCGGCAAAGACGTCGACGGCACAGTTGCCCTCGCTGTCGCCGACGCCCTCGACGACGCCGGACTCGGCAAAGCAGGCCACCTGCGGCTGCGCATGTCGAACGACGTGGGCACCGAGCCCGTGCTGCGCATGACGGTGCCCCGCGGCGGAGACGACGTCGTCAACGCCGGCAAAGGCGTCGCCAGCGTCGCCGCCGACGCCATCGGCGCCTGTTTGCGCATGCGGTTGTTGCTGCCTTCTGGCGCCGAAGTCGCCAGCGGGCGCGCCTGCTCGCGCGCACACTGACGCCGATTGCGCTTTGACCCACTGCGTCGACGACGCTTTCGTCTTGCGCCGTCGTCGGACGTGACCTAACCGCGGAGCGTTCCACCAACGCCTGACGAGGTTGCCGCCATGTCCGTCTTCGATGAGCTCGCCAAGAAAGATCACGAACAGGTCATCTTCCTCCACGACGCTGAGAGCGGTCTCAAGGCGATCATCGCCATTCACGACACGACGCTCGGCCCGTCGCTCGGTGGCTGCCGCATGTGGCAGTACGAGAACGAAGAGCTGGCGCTGCGCGACGTGCTGCGCCTCTCGCGCGGCATGACCTACAAGAGCGCCGCTGCTGGCCTCAACCTCGGCGGTGGCAAGGCCGTCATCATCGGCAACCCCAAGGCCGACAAGAGCGAGACGCTGTTCCGCTCGTACGGCCGCTTCGTGCAGGGCCTCGCCGGCCGCTACATCACCGCCGAAGACGTCGGCACCACCGTCAGAGAGATGGAGTGGGTGCGGATGGAGACCGACTACGTCTGCGGCATCTCGCGTGCGCTCGGCGGCTCGGGTGACCCGTCGCCGGTGACCGCGCTCGGCTGCTACGAGGGCATCAAGGCCTCGGTGAAGTGGCAGACCGGCAGCGAGAGCCTCGAGGGCAAGAAGGTCGCCGTGCAAGGCGTGGGCGCGGTCGGCTACCACCTCGTGCAACACCTCGCGCGCGACGGCGCCAAGGTCATCGCCACCGACATCGATCAGGAAAACCTCAAGCGCATCACCACCGATTTCCGTTCGGTCGAGGTGGTTTCACCTGACAAGATCTACGGCGTCGAATGCGACGTCTGGCGCCGGATCGAGATCTAACACCAGCCGGCCGGGGACCTGCGGGGCACCGGGAGCTGAATTCCATGGATGGAACTCGATGGTAGACACCTGGGCTAAATCGACGAGCGCCTGGGCGTCGTCGACCACGAGATAAGGTGCGTGACGGGCATCGATCGTGACCGGGCGCAAACCGGCTGGCAGCG